>JAEUUV010000234.1 GCA_016787285.1 Saprospiraceae bacterium
ATTCCTTTCGCCTCTACCGGCAATCGGCTTTCAGTGCGCGCAATTCGTCGTGGCTGTTGACGGTCACCAAGGTGCCGTCGTCGGCCATTTTGACGGTAATCGGGAACACCATTTTCGGGCGTGCGGTATTGCCGGGATTATTCTGCTTCCAGGTACGCAGCAACTGATGCAGAGCCTGTCGGCTGTCGGCGGTGGCGGTACTGCCGTCGGGAAATTCAATGGTGATCGGGAACACAACCTCAAAGCAGGACAAGCCGTGGTGGCCGTGGCCACGCGGGCCGTGCTGCTCGAAGGTGCCGGCGCATTCGGCG
This sequence comes from Saprospiraceae bacterium, assembly GCA_016787285.1. Lineage (GTDB taxonomy): Bacteria > Bacteroidota > Bacteroidia > Chitinophagales > Saprospiraceae > M3007. The sequence goes on from JAEUUV010000234.1 coordinate 312, forward strand.
CGCAGGCGCAGCAGGGCGTTTTCATCTTCTACCGAGACCACATCGCCGTCTTCCGTGACTACAGAAATCGGAAATACGAAGTTGAAAGGCGGGCGAGCGCCATGATGCGGCCGGCGCCGGCGGTCGCTGTTGGCCTCGAACCAGGTACGCAGTTGCTGCTTGATGGCGTCGTAAGAATCCACCTCGACGGTCGTGCCGTTGGGCAGTACAATACTCACCGGGAATACCAGTTCGTAACACCCATAGCGGCCCATACCGCCGCGTTCCTGCACGCTGTACAGGGTTTCATCCACCGCTTCATCCACGGTCAGTTCGTCCGATTTGGTGCAGGCAAAAAAGAATGCGGCGACTGTGAGCGCCGGCAAGAGCAGGAATTTGAGTGCTTTTTTCATAACGCAAGGATTGTTTGTGAAACATGAAAATTGATTGGACATCCGGTAAGGTCGGGCGGAACGGCAGGGGTTGCATTTGCCGGAACGTTAAAGTAAATAATTCGTCGCATTCATGCCCAATTCCACTTGCAAGGGGCACCGGGACGCCTCCTATTTCGCCAAACCGGACATTTCCTGCACTGGCAGGCACACCCAAATTCCGGCAAATGCTACCTTTGACCGCTTTTGAAAAACAGGTGTGAAACCTTTCCGTGTTTTCTTAACTAAATCACTACTATCTGTTACGATGCGTCAAACATTTTTACACCGCCTTTTGCTATTGGCAATCGGCCTGATCGCCTTTGCCGTTTCTGTGCAAGCGCAAGACCTGGAGCAAGCCAAAGAGATTGCCCTGCGCTTTCTGCAAAACAATCCCGAGCAATTCAACCTGACCCGGCAGGACGTATCCGATGTTCGGATCACGGACGCCTACGTGTCCAGGCACAACGGGGTGCGGCACATCTGGGTGCAGCAACAACACGCCGGTATTCCGGTGTACAATGCCCTGTTCGGCCTGCACGTGAAGCCCGACGGCAGCGTGCTGCATCTGGGCCACCGCTTTTTGCCCGATCTGAGCCGGCAGGTGAACACGGCACTGCCTTCGCTGGGCGCTGCCCGCGCACTGGAAATTGCCGTGGCACATCTCGGTTTTTCGCCCGAATTGACCCCGGCGGTAAGCCGCAAGGTCAACGACCGCAACTGGGTGTTTGAAGCCGGCAAGGTGTCGCGCGCCGAAATTCCGGTCGAAGCCTGCTACGACCGCTCCACAAACGGCCTGCCCCGTCTGGCCTGGAAACTTTTCCTGGATCAGGTCAACTCCTCCGATATGTGGACGATCACGGTGGATGCGCAAACCGGCCAGATTATCACACAGTTCAACCACACCGTGTACTGCAAAGTGGGGCACCTGCACCGCGAAGGCGAAACCTGTATCGAATCAGAATCCGTAGCGACTTCTCCCGTCGTCTCCGAAACTCAAAACTCAAAACTCAAAACTCAAAACTTATCGGGTGCTGTAGACGAAGTGTACAACGTGTTCGCCTTGCCTGCCGAAAGCCCGGCACACGGTGGCCGTACGCTGCTCATCAACCCGGCCGACCCGGTGGCGTCGCCCTACGGCTGGCTGGACGACAACGGCCAGACCGGCCCGGATTACCAGTACACCCGAGGCAACAACGTACGGGCCTACGAGGATCGCGATTTCAATAACTCACCGGTGCTTAGCGAGTACGTGACCGGCTCGAACTATACTTTTGACTTCCCCTACGACCCGAATAAAGAACCGGCAGACAACATCGAAGCAGCCATCACGAACCTGTTCTACATGAACAACACGATGCACGACCGCTTCTACCATTTTGGGTTTGATGAACAAGCCGGTAACTTTCAGCAAAACAACTATGGCCGCGGCGGACTGGCCAACGACGCCGTGCGTGCCGAAGGCCTTGACGGCGGCGGTGAAAACAACGCCAACTTTTCCGTAGTGCCCGACGGATCCCCCGGTCGGATGCAGATGTACCTGTGGAGCGGGCAGAGCGGGAATATCGTGACCGTAAACGCTCCGAGTCAGGTAATGGGGACCTATTACGCGCAGGCCGGTGATTTTGGCGGTGCGATCACAGATACCCCCGTCACGGGCGAAGCCGTAGTTACGGACGACGGCTCCGGCTCGGACAACGCATTTCTGAACTGTAATCCGCCTACGAACAGCCTGCAAGGCAAAATTGCCATCATTGAGCGTGGAATATGCGAATTCGGGGCGAAGGCCCTTCGGGCGCAACAAAATGGCGCTGTTGGTTGTATAATTTGCAATTTCGATGATGCCACCTTGCTTATGGGTGCCGGTGCTGCCGGAAGTGGCGTTACGATTCCGGTGGTGATGATGACCAAGTCCAAATGCGACCTGATCCGCCAATATGCCGGAAGTGGCCTGAATATTTCTTTAGTGCGCCCCACCATTGCCGGCCCGAACCTGCTCGACGGCAGCCTCGACAACGGCATTATTTCCCACGAATACGGCCACGGCATTTCCACGCGCCTGACCGGCGGCCCCAGCAATCCGGGCTGCCTGAGCAACAAAGAACAAATGGGCGAGGGCTGGAGCGATTTTTTCGCACTGATAAACACCGTCAAACCCGGCGATGTGGGTGAAATGCGCCGCGGCATGGGCACATTCGTGTTCCGTCAGCCCAACGACGGCACGGGCATTCGCCGCGTCCCGTACAGCACCGACATGAGTATTGACCCGCACACACTGGCCACCGTAGCACTCAGCGATACCACTTCGCCACACCAAATCGGTGAGGTCTGGGCTACCGTCATCTGGGACATGTACTGGGCATTTGTGGAAAAATACGGCTACGACGCCGATTGGAGCAATACCAACAGTGGCAACTTCCGCGCCATCCAGTTGGTGATGGACGGTATGAAACTGCAACCCTGCAGCCCGGGCTTTATTGACGGTCGCGACGCCATCATCGCCGCCGATTTTCTGAACTACAACGGGGTGGACACCTGCCTGATTACCGCTGTATTTGCCCGCCGGGGTATGGGTATCCATGCCGGTCAGGGCAATAGCAACAACCAGTTTGACGCCGTCGAAAACTTCGATGCCATTCCGACCTGTATCAAGGAGTTGAAAATATCCAAAGCAACCTCTACGCCCACTATTACCGCGGGAGACAATGTGGAGTTCACCATCAAGGTGGTCAACCACAAGGATGAAACGGTGGAAAACGTGGTTGTCACCGATCCTCTACCTCCGGGCCTGACGCTCGTGTCGGCGTCCAACGGCGGTACCAACGTGGGCGGCGTGGTCACCTGGAATCTCGGCAACATGCCTACCTTGCAGGAGATTACCCTGACGTACACGGCCAAGTCGGACGCCGGCGCTACATCCACCCTGTATTTCCGCGACGTCATGGACGAAGAGGGCGATACTTGGGCTTCGCTCATCAACGGCAAGGGAAGCAGCCTTTTTTACCTGCAGGATCAAAACGTAAAAGTGGGTACCCGGGCCTGGAAGGCAGATGCGCCGATCACGGAGACGGATCAGGTTCTTTGGCACTATGACCCGACCACCATCACCGGCGCCCAGCCGATCTTGCGTTTCTGGCACAGCTACAACACCGAGGCCCTTGCCGATGCCGGGTTCATCGAAGTGCAGGTGGTGGGCGAATCCACCTGGCGCCGTTTTCCGCGCGAAAAGGTATTCCGCAACGGCTACAACGGCGGCATCCAGTACGGCACGTTCGCCATCCCGTACCTCAACGGCTTTTTCGGCAACTCCAACGGGTGGATTCAGTCCTACTTCGACCTGAGCGATTTTGCCGGCAAGGACATCACCTTCCAGTTCCGCTTCGGCACCGACGACAATACTGCACCGGCCAACAGCGCCTGGTATGTGGATCAGGTGGACGTTATGGACATGCTGAACTACGACTCCGAGGCTTGCGTCCGTTCGGATGCCGGCGATGTGGCCTGTGCCCGTGCCCCGGCACGCGGCGTGATCGTGGAACCCGGCACGCTGGTTGACACGGATGAGCCGACCAACAACAATGTCCTCGGCTTGCGCGTGCAGCCCAACCCGGCTACCAACCTGGTTGCCCTGTCGTTCGGCGCATCCGCCGAAGGCACCGTGCAGGTGCAACTCATGGGCGTCGACGGCCGCGTAGCCCTTCAGCAACGCCTCAGCAACGTGCATGCCGGTCAGGTGCTCCCGCTCGATATTCAGCAACTGCCCGCCGGCCTGTACATCATTCAGGTGGAAAGCAGCATCGGCAGAAGTGTGGCTAAAGTGGTGAAAAATTAGTTGATAGTGATGAGTGATGAGCGATGCGTGATGAGTGATGAGTGATGAGCGATTTTCTCGCGTAATCAGGGATTTACCAATACGAGAGTCACACACTTATTGGCACTATCAGACTCTTAAGTACGAGTAATAAACTACAGAACAGCATGGGCCACCCTGAATTTGCGGGGTGGCTCATGTTGTTTTGTTGAAAGCCCTCAATTTTGCCAAACTCACTCATCACTCATCACTCATCACTCATCACTCATCACTCATCACTCATCACTCATCACTCATCACTCATCACTAAAAAATGGTTTTGTTTGAAGACAATCACGTGCTTGCCCTGAACAAACCTGCCGGCTGGTTGGTGCAGGGGGATCGAACAGGGGACTCTACCCTGACGGACTGGGGCAAGGCATACCTGAAGGAAAAATATGCCAAGCCTGGAGCAGTGTTTTTGCACCCGGTGCACCGGATTGATCGTCCGGTGAGTGGTGTGGTGTTGTTTGCCCGCACCGACAAGGCGCTTGGGCGCCTGACCACCCAGTTCCGGGAGCGCAAGGTGTCCAAAACCTATCTGGCGCTGGTACTGCACAAACCCGACAAACCTTCCGGCGAATTGCGGCATTTTCTGGAAAAAGACGAAAGCCGAAACACTGTACGGGCATACGCCAAATCGTTCGGGGATGCCAAAGAGGCCGTTTTGCACTACACCTGGATCGGCGAGATTGGGAAGTGTCATTTGCTGGAAGTGCGGCCGCTGACGGGGCGGCCACACCAAATCCGGGTGCAACTGAGTGCGATGGGCTGCCCGATTCTCGGCGATGTGAAATACGGCGCCGAGGCGCCTTTGCCGGATGCGTCCATTGGTTTGCACAGCCGTTTGCTGGAACTGGAGCATCCCGTGCGGCTCGAACCGGTGCGGGTGGAGGCGCCACTTCCGGAAACGGATTGGTGGAATGCCGTAGAGATTTAGTGTCACAGAGGCTCACAGAGGTTGGGAAGACACAGAGTTTTTTCCCGATTCAGAGCGGACGGATTCCGTCAGAATGACAAAAACCTTTGTGTCTTCCCAACCTCTGTGAGTCTCTGTGACACTAAAATAAAAAAAGCCTCTCCGATGACTGACACCGGGAGGCTACGAAAACAATAAACAGCAGGAAATTCTTTACACGGTGCTAATCTTGCGCACCACCTTGTATAGTCGGGTGGTTTCGTTGACTTCCTCTTCGAATGGATCGTGGTCGAAGTAGTTGGCAGAGATCAACTTGAAGCGCACGACGCGTCCGCGGTCGTTGTATATTTTTTGTACGTATTTCACCCACACGTTGCCGCTGCTGCGCACGGCGTAAATTTCGTTGTCGCGGATGTCGTTCAGGTTCTCGACTGAGCGGCACACTACAATGTCGCCGTGCCGGATGACGGGTTCCATGGAGTTGCCGTCAATCTGGAAGGCAACCAGCCCGGAGCCACCGACTCCCGGAATGGAGAAATAGGTGTTGTCTTCGGCACTTTCGGCGCCCAGCGTGCTGCCGGCGAATGCGCGAATGGTGGTGAACAGGATGTTGCCCTCGCCGGACGAAAAGTACTTGTCGTTGGTAAGCACATCTCCCGGCGCTTCGAAGCCGAATGGATTGCCGATTCCGTGCAGCAGCCAGGCCTCGTTGATGTCGTAGGCGCGGCAAAAGGATTGCGCCTGTCCGTAATCAATGACGCGTTTGCTGCCTTTGTTCAGGAAGGCGCGAATGATGTGGCCGTATGCCTTGTTTCCAAGTACCCGTTCGGCTACGTCGCCCACGCCCTTGCCGCCACGGTCGTTTTTGACAATTGCGCCGCGGTCTTCCAGCAATTTGAACGCGTGCACGAAGCGCTCGTTTAACTTGATCCGATCTTCTTTAATCATAAGGCCAGTAATTTTTAAAAAATGTTCGCGGTTGATGATTCCGGGTCGGCTTTCGCGTGATCCTGCCGTCCGTTTGTTTTTTGACGATGCAAACTTAAAACAAATGGTTTTTTAAAACAAAATATGTCACAGCATTTTTTTGTGTTTTTTTTAAAAGCAGTTTTTTCGCCGGTATTTCAGTTTGAAAATCAGCAGTTTGAAAAATCCGTTGCAGCAAAATTTTTCAAACATGGAACGCCGGGCGGGCGACACTCCCCGACGGCACAGACTATTGTGTTTCACATATTCTCGTACATTTGTTGCCGAAAAGGTGCCCCGCGCGAATTACCCGCGCACCGAAACACCTTCACATATTTATGGGCATAGTTGTTTCTCTTCTCAACCACAAAGGCGGCGTTGGCAAAACAACCAGCGCGATTAATATAGGTGCAGGTCTGGTGGAGTTAGGCAAAAAAATCCTGCTGATTGACCTCGACCCGCAAGCCAACCTGACCATCTCGCTCGGGATTCCGCGGCAGAAGTACACGATTTACGAAGCGCTGCGCGGCGAAGGCGAACTGGTGCCGTACACCCACAAACCCAACCTCGACATCATCACCTCCTCGCTCGACCTGTCGGGCGCCGAAATGGAACTCATCAACGAAGCGGGCCGGGAGTACATCCTGCGCGAACTGATAGGTCAGGTAGAAGCCGACTACGACTTCGTGATCATTGACTGTCCGCCCTCGCTCGGCCTGCTCACGCTCAACGCCCTCACCAGCAGCCGTTTCGTGCTGATCCCGCTGCAAACCGAGTTTCTGGCCGTGCAGGGGTTAGCCAAAATCAAGCAGGTGATTGACAAAGTGCGCATGCGCCTGAACAAGCAGGTGGAAATGGCCGGCGTCATCGCCACGATGTACGACAGCCGCCGCGTGCTGAACCGCGATGTGGTGGACATTATCCACAAATACTTCGGCGACAAGGTGTTCGGTACCTACATCCGCGACAATATCGCCCTCGCCGAAGCCCCCGCCCAGCGCAAGGACATCTTCGATTACAACCCGAAATCTACCGGCGCGCAGGACTACCTCGACCTCTGCCGCGAATTCCTCTCCCGCGTGGAGCGCGTGGCGGAACCTGCTCCCAAACAAGAACAAGAAGCCTGAACCCATGAGCAAAAAGAAATTCTCCGACGGTCTGGACGACTTGTTCCGGGATCAGCCGCACGAAGCGGAAACCTGGGCGCATGCCGGCGATACCGCCGTGCGCGAGCGGCGCATGGTGGGCAAAAATTTTATGCACGACCTCGACGCCCTCCTGCAGGAAGCCATGGATGATGCGCTCGAACAACTGGAAGCCGAGCCAACGTCGAGCAGCAAAAGCAAATCGGCCACCACCTACCGCTCGCCCGTGAGCGGACTGGATGCCCTGATCCGCCAAACGATGGATGTGCAGGATCTTGGCACGGACGAGGACACCGGGAAAAAACGCCTCACCGTGTCGGTGGACAAAACCAAACTCGAAAAACTCAAAACCATCGCCCGGCTGGAAAATGCCTACCTGAAAGACATCCTCGTGCGCCTGATTGACGAGTACATTCAGGAATACGCCCGGGAAAACAAGTTTTGAGTTTTGAGTTTTGAGTTTCGAGTGAACTCAAAACTCAAAACTCGAAACTCAAAACTCTTCATGCGCGCTTACCACGACTTTCGGCTTTTTTACAACCAGAGCATCCACCCGGAACTGCTGAATCTGGAGCAGCGCCGCCGCCGGCTGGTGCGCCTGCTGGCCTTGTCGGTGTTTCTGCTGCTGGGCGTGTTGTTTTTGCAGATATACGTTCAGGTGTTTGTGGTGACGCTGCTGCTGCTGGTACCGGTCGGGCTGTGGGTGGCCTACCTCGCCTTCCGGGTGCAGGTGTATTACCAGGAATTCAAACCGCGCGTGGTCGGGCTGATCCTCGATTTTATGGACAACGACATCAACCACGGCGCGTTCCGGTACAGCGCCAAGGGCGGCATACCGAAGGCCAAGTTCCTGTCGAGTAAAATTTTTACCCGCGCCGATGAATACCACGCCGAAGACCTGATCACCGGCACGGTGCGCGAACTGCCCTTCGAACTCTGCGAACTGCGGGTGCGGGAGTTTTCCGACGTGCGCAGCCGGCTCGACTACGTGTTTCGCGGGGTTTTTCTCTGGGGCGATTTCCGGCGCACCGACATGCAGGGCGGCATCCTGCTGCTGCCCGACGCCTACCGCAAGTACCTCAGCCGCAGCGAGCGGGCCTTCCATCTCTTCGACGGGCGCCGCGTACGCAAACACCTGTCGGCGGCCTTCGAGGAAGTGTTCGATACCTACGCCACGCCCAACGTGCGCCTGCGCGACATCCTCTCCGACGATCTTCAGCGCGCCATCCTGAACTTTCGCAAACGCTTTCAGGAGGCAAACCGCGAGAAGGAAATGTACCTGTCCATCGTGGACGACAAAATCTTCATCGCCCTCACCAGCGACAAAGACCTGCTGGAACCCTCGCTGTTCCGCAACACGGTCAGTTACGAGGTCGTGCGCGAGTTTTACGAAGATAT
>JAEUUV010000245.1 GCA_016787285.1 Saprospiraceae bacterium
AAACCTGCGCAATAAAGTCCACAAAGGCATCTGCGCCGTCACCGGCCACCCGGTGGACATCGCTACCGGGAAGGTTTTTACCGAAATTACCGACTTCGAACTTCCCGGCCCGATCCCGCTCGTCTGGGAACGCACCTGGTATTCTACCTCGGCGTACAATGGCCCGCTCGGCCACGGTTGGCACCACACCTACGACTTGTACCTGGCCAATGATCCGGAAACAAACGGCCTGATCATCCGCATGGCCGACGGGCGCAACATTTTTTTCCCTGCCCTCCTGCCCGGCGAGGCGGCCTACAACCAACAGGAAAAACTGCAACTCACCCGTGAGGAAGGCGGCTATGTGCTGACGGGCGCCGACCGCTTGCGCTACCGGTTCGGCGAACCTTTGGGCAACAGTACCGCCCGACAACCCCTGCTACGAATCGAAGATACTGCCGGTTTTTTTATCGAATTCCAGTACGACGGGCGCGGCTTCCCCGAGCGCATTCGCGACAGTGCCGGGCGTATCCTGACCGTTCAAACCGATGCTTCCGGGCGCATTACGGCTATTTCCGCACCACATCCCGACCATGCAGGAGGCACACTGACCCTCGTGCAGTACCGGTACGACCCGAACGGAAACCTCGCCGAGGCCCTGGACGCCCAAGACAAGCCGTTCTCCTATTTTTACCAGAAACACCTGCTGGTCCAAGAAACCAACCGCAACGGACTCAGTTTTTACTTCGAATACGACGGCGCCGACGAAAGCGCCTGGTGCATACGCACCTGGGGCGACGGCGGCATCTACGACCACAAACTAACCTACCAAAAAGCGGAGAAATGGACCGTAGTGGAAAACTCCCTCGGCCACAAGACGACCTACTACTGGAACGACGACGGACTCGTTTTCAAAACCATTGACCCGTTCGGCCACGAGCAACTGACCCGGTACGGCGATTTTTGTCAGGTCACTGCCCAAACCGACGAACTCGGGAGTACCACGTTTTTTACCTACGACAAAGCCGGCAATCAAACCGCCACACAATACCCCGACGGCTCCACCCTGATGATGGCTTACGACGAAAACCTGCTGCTGGCCGTCACCGACCAGAACGGCGGCAAATGGCAATGGTCGTACAATGAGGCCGGCCAATTGATCCAGCGCATCAACCCGCTGGGGATAGCCACCCAATATAGTTACCAAAACGGCCTGCTGCACGCGGTCACGGATGCGTTAAGCGGCGTCACGCGGCTGACGTACGACACTCAGCACAACCTGATTGCCCTCACCACGCCCGACGGCGCCACCTCCCGCTGGGAATACGACGCCCTGGGGCGCTGCACCAAATCCACCGACCCCAAAGGCAATGCGCAAAACCGCCTGTTCAACCTGCTCGGCTGGGTGGAGCGCGTCGTGGAACCGGACGGCAACATCCGCCAATTGGACTACGATGCCGAGGGCAACGTCGTGCGCGCCCGCGACCAGCACCACGATGTACGCTTCGAATACAAAGGCATGAACCGCCTCAAAGCCCGTACCGAAGCGGGCACCCGGGTGGAATTTGCCTACAACACCGAGGAAGACCTCACCGGCATCGTCAACGAACACGGCTACGCCTACCGCTTCGAACTGGATGCCCGCGGCGACGTGACGACCGAATCCGGCTTCGACGGACTGACCCGCCGCTACCTGCGCGATGCCGCCGGACGAGTGGTCGAAGTGAAACGCCCCGGTGGCTTAAGCACCCGATACGAATACGACCCGATGGGCCGCGTAACGGCTGTGCAGCATTCGGACGGCAGCAACGAATCCTATGCGTACCGGCCCGATGGCGAACTGATGGAAGCCGCCAACCAACATATTGGGGTCAAGTTCGAGCGCGACCCGCTGGGGCGCGTGCTGCGGGAAATACAGGGCGGCTTTGTGGTGGATTCCGTGTACGACAAACTCGGCATGCGGACGGAAGTGCGCTCTTCCCTGGGGGCGCATCTGACATTTGGCCGAGACATCATGGGGGATGTGGAAAAAGTAAGCGCCAACGGCGCCGGCAAACCCTGGGAGGCCACGTTCAAACGCGACAGTCTGGGCCTGGAAACCGAGCGCCTGCTGCCCGGCGGCGTGCGCAGCCGCTGGGAGCGCGACAAACTGGGCCGCCCCATCCGGCAGGAAATGTTTGCCGGAGGCGGCAAGCCCGCCCGCAGCCGCACCTACACCTGGGACGTGAACGACCGGCTGAAACAAATTGCGGACGATCAGAAGGGCATCGTCAAATTCGAGCACGACGCGTTCGGCAACCTCGCTTCGGCGCAGTATGGCGATGGCTCGTTTGAGTTCCGTATGCCCGATGCGGTGGGCAATTTGTTCCGCAGCAAAGATCAAAAAGACCGCAAGTACGGCCCCGCCGGCCAACTGCTCGAAGCCAACGGCACCCGCTACGAATACGACCCGGAAGGCAACCTCATCAAGAAAACCGAGCCGAACGGCGCCACCTGGCACTACGAGTGGAACGCCGCCGGGATGCTGCGCCGCGTCGTGCGGCCCGACGGCGACACGGTTACCTTCACCTACGATGCGCTGGGGCGGCGTATTTCCAAACAGTACCGCGGCAAAACCACCCGCTGGGTCTGGGACGGCAACAACATCCTGCACGAATGGATCGAAACCGCACCGCCAAGCCCCGAAGACACCCCGCGCCCGGCCATGACCACCCACGCCGGCGGCCTCATCAAAATCAAACGCCGCGACGAACAACTCGCCACCGCACCCGCCAACGCCCCGCCACAAGAAACCCTCGCACCCGGTAAAACGGAACTTTTTACCGACTACCAGCCAACCAGCCAACCAGTCAACCAATCAACCAATCAACCTGTCATCCAGTCAACCCTCACGACCTGGGTCTTCGAGCCGGAAACCTTCGCGCCCTTAGCCAAACTCAGTAACGGCATGCAGTACAGCATCGTGACCGACCACCTCGGCACGCCGGTGAGCATGTTCAGCGACAGCGGCGAGCGGGTGTGGGACATGGACCTGTCCATCTACGGCGAAGTGCGGCAGTTGCAGGGCTGGCGCGAGGCATGTCCATTCCGATATCCCGGGCAGTACGAGGATGTGGAGACGGGGCTGTACTACAACCAACTTCGTTATTTCGATCCAATAAATAGCATCTATCTTAGTCAAGACCCTATTGATTTGCTCGGTAGCCTTAGGCTCTATTCTTATGTGGATGACCCAAATTTGTGGATTGACCCATTCGGTTTAAAAAAGTGTGGTCCTAAACCTAAACCACTTTACAAGACAAAATTAAAAAAATCAGATTTTAAGAAGTCTGATGCTTTTCATTTTAGAACAGCTAACGAGGCCTTGTATAAAAGAATGAAAAAAGATCCTAAGCTTAAGGCAAAGTTAGAAAAACAGTATCCCGGAATTTACGACCACGTTAAACCAGGTCCGAGAGGAGGTATAAAATCAACTGCTCCTCCGGGGACAACTTGGCACCATTCACCCGATAGTCCTGGTACACTTGAGTTAGTAGATAGAGCTGACCATAAAACGAATCACAGCATTTATCACCCTGATGGCGAAGGAGGAAGAGCAGTCTGGGGAGGTGGAAGTGACTATCGTTAACAACCAATGCAACTTACAATCCGGAAGAATATGCAGAAGTTTCAAAATTTTGAAGAGTTGTTTCAAAACTGGTTAACCTTACCCAGTGACGCTTTTCTTTATATTTCAAAGTCAGACGGAGATATCTTCACTTCTACGTTTGCTGTTATACCCCAAGATGAAATAGATGAAGAAGTTGAGACCGAAGACGATATTGTTCCTAAAGAAATTTACGAAATGGGTATGAGGTCTTTTATTGAAGTTTCAACGTTCAAAGATATTATTGACGTCTACTCTCACAAACACCCTTTATTAGATGTACAAGGTTGCCTGAAAGCATTGATACACTACTTAAAACACGATGATTTTTTAGAATGACCCCTCTGGCCACAACTGTTCAGTGCCCCAAACAATACGAACTGTTCACAAGAGCCTTCGGCCCGACACGCCCTTTCTGCAAGTCTCTGACGTGTTGGAAAAGTATAACAATGCCAAACCATCAACCTGCCATCCGATGCGCCTGTTTCGTTCCATGTGTCAAGCCGAATATAAAGCGCTGACAAAATCAGGCGCCTTTCAAACTACCCCGGAAGCCATGGAAGGAAAATGGTTTGCTGAAACATTCGAAGACGCTGTGCAATGGGGAAGAATGTTGGGCCACAAGGGTGACTTTTGGGTTGTGGAAATTGACCTTGATGAAAACATGGCAGCCGGTTTGTTCCATCTGGAATTTCTGGATGGAATCGGGCCTGCCAGATATGCTGAATTGCACGACCTTCGCAGTGCAATCATTGTCAATACCGAACTGATCAAGATCAAACACGTATGAACAAGGTATTCGTAAAAATACATTGGGTAGCACCCGAAGAAGGAGGACGTTCCATGCCGCCTCAGGGCATCTCCTACATATCTGTTTCCCGACTCAAAGGACAAACGCTGGAGGACTGGAAAAAAAACGCCTGGAGCATTCAACTTGATTTTGTAGATGATGACAATCAAGAGGCGTATATCCGGTACGCTTTTGCAAGTTTTGTCTCGGATAAAGCACCGCATGCACAGTTAAGACCAGGAATCACATTTGACCTGTACGAAGGCCCACGCCTGGTCGCTACGGCAGAAGTACTGCTTTCGGAAAAAATGATGGAAAATATGGCCAGACAAATGACTTGAATACCCCGCTGGCCATAAACATTCCACAACCCAATAAAAACCCAACAATTTAAGATAAGAAACACCAATTCGTACCATGCCCACCTACCACCTCCGTGAAGGCGACACCACCATGCAACGCGGCTGCTTCACCTTCGAGCAGCACATAGCAGGCATGACGCTCGAAGAAATCGGCAAGGAACTGGGCCTGCCATCCGAGCGCCTCATCCGGGGCGGCTGGGTCGTGTTTGCCATCAACTTGCCATGGAGCAACGACTTCGACCTCGGCGGCTGGGCGGAGTTCTCCACCGACAACTTCGTCAAAGGCGGCTCCTGGAACCGCCAGGCTTTTGAACAAACCTACAAAAACAAACGGATGCCCATTTCCATCTTCGAAGCCAAAGCCGGCTGGATGCAGGAAATGAACAACCGGAAATTGGTCAAACTCGTGCTTGCCGTACCACACGACGACAGCCACCGGTACCCCTCCGGCGGAAAAGCGCCCCAGATTATCGTCAACCGCGAGTTGCGCTGCCAGGTCGTGAAATACTTGCCGCCAAGCAGCCAGGAACGCTTCCGGGGCGTATGGCGGTAGTACACTTTAACAATGTTCAAACCCACCCGCATGAACACCCGCTCCCGCAAAAAACTCCGAATCCTGCTGCTCGCCGTACTCGCCGCGGGCGTGATCACGTACATTGCCCTGGATGAGGAACACGGAGCCTGGTTGCGACGCGTAGCAAAAAGCCTGTTGCGGGAGTTGATACGAGCATTTTGACATCCCTGTATTTGGGTACGTTTGCAGTCATATTACCGAGATTGTTTCATTTCAAAACCTGACACCACCCACCATGATCATCAAGAACAAGGAAGAACGCTCCGAATCCATCTGGCGCTTCGCCGCCGTGGCCGCTATCCCGCTCCTGCTGCTGTTCATCGCCGGATTCAGCCTCGGCGACACCTCGGGCAAGGAAAAAGCCGTCAATAAAAAAGACATCGAACTCGTACGGACCGAAAAGGCCGCCGTAGAGGCCCGACTGATACTTCTCGACTCCTTCTTCCTGCAGGGCGATGGAATTATGAGTGAACTGGAAACCAAAATGAGCGAATTCGACAGAAGTTTCCGGGCAGCAACGGAAGAAAACAACGTGAACTCGCTCATGACATGGGACAGCGATGTAAACGAATATTTCCAGCGGTTGCGCAAACGGCTGACCACGCTGGGAATCAAATTTTCTCCGGACGGGAATATGCTGACCGGAACCATGCAAACCGGTATGAAGTATTTCGAGGAGGCCATCAAATTGCAGGAAGAACTGCATAATCGGCGCTATGGGAATGCCAAGTCCCAAATGGAAGCCGGCAAACTGAGTGAACTGGAACAACTGGAAGCCAGCCTGAAAAAGCAAACGGAGGAATTGGCCGCCCAAACCAAAGTCCAGCAAACCGAAACCACCGTCCAGGAACTAAAACTTCAACTGGCAAAATGCAACCAGAAAATGGAGATGTACGGCAAAAACAAAGAAGCCGCGATTTTGGCCATTGCAGAGATCAACGACGTGCAAAAAAACATGCTGCCGCAAATCGGAGACAAGAATTGGAAAAACGATACCAAGTTTCTGAACGATCTTCGCACCAGAATTTTCAATAGCCTGACGATTGCGAATACCCACCTGAATACCATTCAGTGATTCGTTCCACTATGTTTTTCCATCGTTGCCTTCGTATTCTTGCTGCCCTGCCCCTTAGCCTCGTTTTGTCACTCCCGGGCGTCGCCCAACCAATTGTCTGGTCCGACATCGCGGAAAGCGCTATCGTCGCCAACCCGAACGACCGGCTCATTGTGCCCGACCGCTACCGCACCCTCCGGCTCGATTTCGGAGCCATGCGCGCGCACCTGATCACCGCGCCCGCTCTGAACGACTACCTCCAGGGCACGCCGGGCATTTCGGTGGATTTTCCCCTGCCCGACGGCGGCATGGCCACCTTCGAGGTGTGGGATGCGCCGGTGCTGCACCCCGACCTTGGCAAGGCTTTTCCCGAAATCCGCTCTTTTGCCGGAAAAAGCCGTTCGAACCCGGGCATGACCGCCCGCTTCGACATTTCGCCCAAAGGCCTGCACGCCATGCTGTTCAACCCAGGCGGCAGCAGCATTTTCATTGACCCTTACGCCCGAGGAAACACCGCCGACTACCTCTGCTATTTCCGCAAAGACTTTGTGAAACGCACGGGCGACAGGTTCGTCTGCCATGTGAGCGACCTGGAAAAAGTCGAACTGCCGGCACCTCCGCCCTACTCCGTTTCCGACCGTGCGGGCGACTGCGGCAACCTGCGCGTGTACCGACTCGCACTTGCCTGCACCGGCGAATACGCCAACTACCACGGCTCTTTCGGCGCCGACAAAGCCCCGGCTCTCGCCGCCATGAACACCTCCATGACCCGCGTGAACGGCGTATTCGAGCGCGACTGTGGCCTGACCATGAGTATTGTGCCCAACGACACGGCAATTATTTTTACCAGCCCGGCAAACGACCCGTACTCGAACAACAACGGGAGCGCCATGCTGAATCAAAACCAGACCACTTGTAACAACATTATTGGTGCGGCTAACTATGACATTGGACACGTGTTCAGTACTGGCGGCGGCGGGGTTGCGACGCTCAACAGTCCTTGCTCCAACTCAATAAAAGCCCGGGGTGTCACCGGCTCACCCAATCCGATCGGCGATCCCTTCGACATTGACTACGTAGCCCACGAAATGGGTCATCAGTTTGGTGCTAATCACACCCAATTCAACAACTGTAACCGTGTAAATGCCGCCGCTATGGAGCCCGGCAGCGCGTCAACCATCATGGGCTATGCCGGTATCTGTGCGCCCGATGTGCAAAGCAACAGTGACGATTATTTCCACGCTTATAGCTTATTTGAAATTGGAGGATTTGTCACCGGCGGAGGTAACAGCTGCGCTGTAAAAGTGCCGACCGGCAATTCGAAGCCGGTAATTACAGCCCTGACCAACCGCACCATCCCCCACTCCACCCCGTTCATCCTGACGGCATCCGCCACCGATCCCAATGGCGATGCCATGACCTACTGCTGGGAACAAATGAACAACTACACCACGAATGAGACGATGCCGCCGGCGTCCACCAACATGACAGGTCCGATGTTTCGCTCCCTCAACCAGACAACCGAAAGCAGCCGCTACTTCCCCTACTACGAGGCTGTGCTCAACAACTACACCCCGACCTGGGAAGTACTGCCTTCCGTGGGTCGCAGCATGAGTTTCCGTGTGACCGTACGCGACAACAACCCCGCCGCAGGCTGCACCTCAGAAGCCAACATGACCGTTACGACGTCTGCATCCGTAGGCCCGTTTGAAGTGGTGACGCCCAACGGCGGCGAAAACTACCCGAGCAACTCCACCCAGACCGTCACCTGGAACGTGGCCGGCTCCAACGGCTCTCCGGTGAACTGCGCCAACGTGAGCATCCTGCTCTCCACCGACGGCGGCAACAACTACGCCACGCTGCTGGCGAGCACCCCCAACGACGGCTCCCAGCAGGTCACCTACAACGTATCGCCCACGACACAGGCCCGAATCGCCATCCTCGCGGTGGGCAATGTTTTTTACGATATTTCCAACAGCAATTTCACCATTTCGGCACCGCTGCCCGTGGAACTGATTTCCTTCTCGGCCCGCCGGCAAACCGACGGCATACGCCTCGACTGGAACACCGCTACCGAAACCAACAACCGCGGTTTCCGCATCGAACGCAGCGCCGACGGTACCGGGCAGTTCGAACCAATCGGCTGGATGGACGGCCACGGCAGCACTACCCTGCCCCAGTCCTACACCTTCCTCGACTCCGACCTGCCCCGCGCCGGCGTGCTGTACTACCGCCTGCGGCAAACCGATTTCGACGGCAGCGAACAACTCACCGATATCCGTGCCGTGTTGCTGGAGAACGACGGGCAAGGCAACAGGCTGACCGTATGGCCCAACCCGGCTGGCGCTAAAATCCGCCTGCAACTGCCGCCTGGCGCTACGCAGGAAACAAGCCGGGTACTCGTGCTGAACCCGGCGGGCGTACCGGTGTTACAGTTGGCTGCACTGCCGGACTCCGGTGAAATTGACCTGCAAAACCTGCTTCCCGGCGTGTACACAGTGCATGTAACCACCGGAAACCAGTCGTTTTCCGGTCAATTCATTCGCAGCGCCGACCACTGATCTCCCATGAAAAAAAATACGTTTGCCCGTTTTGTGGGCGCTTTGTTAAACGGCATGGCCCGCGTGGCGCCCGGGCCGACCGGCTGGCTGACTTTTTTCCTGTTCGGCATGCCCAAACGCCGAAAACCCAAACACAAGGAAGCCGATTTTTTGGCAAAAGCCAACCTGCACTACGAACAAATCGGCGCCAACCGAATCGCCGTTTACCGCTGGGGCAACAGCGGCCCCGTTGCCCTGCTGGCCCACGGCTGGGAAAGCAACGCCGGGCGCTGGAGAAAAGTAGCCACGGGATTGCTGCGGGCCGGCTTTCAGGTGGTAGCCGTGGACGCACCGGCGCACGGGCGCTCGTCGGGCCGGCATTTCACCATGATCCGCTACGCCGGAGTGCTGCAGGCGGTGCTGCGGAATATCGGCCCGGTGGACGTGCTCATCGGGCATTCCGTAGGCGGAGCCGCCTGCGTGTGGGCGATGGGACAAACCGACCCGGCTTTGCGTCCCAAACGGGCCGTTATTCTCGCCGCATTTGCCTCCATCCAGTACATCATGGACAACGCCCGCCATCTCATCGGAGCAAGCGACGCGCTCATGAAGGCCGTGGACGACCACATCGAGCATATTTACGGAATGCGCATCGCAGCGTACAGCCTGGCCGAAACAGCGCGAAACCTCGGCGAGGTGCAGTCCCTGATTATTCACGATCGGGGCGACCGGGTGACGCATTTTGTCGAAGGCGAAAAACTGCATGCCGCATGGCCGGGTGCGCAATTTTGGGCCACCGAAGGCTTCGGCCACGGCCTGACGGCGCCGGAAGTGGTGGAAGCGGTACTGGCGTTTGCGCAAGACGCGGAGCACTACTCGAACGTCACCTTGCGGTAAATTTCAGCCAATGTAACCGGCCGGCTGTTCACCAACACCACATCCTCGGGGCGCGAATAGTCGGTATTGATCCACTGCGGACTGTCATCGCTGCGTTCGTACACCGTGACGAACATTTTGGTGCTTTCCAGGTAAATGATCTGGCGCAGGGAGGGAATCTGCTTGTAGTGCGGCAGTTTTTCGGCGTAGTCGTAGTCGCGGGTTGTTTTGGACAAAACCTCCACCACTACGAGCGGAGTGGTTTCGGCGTTCATGCCGGGCTGGTATTCAAACAGCCGGGCCGGTTCCAACACCACGGAACAATCGGGGTTATGCACCGCCCGAAAATCGTGGATATATACCGGGCGGTTGGAGTCGTGTACCGAATAGGCCTCTTCGGCAAACAAGCGATCAAAAATAGCCAGCAGTCTCGAGACGATCTTGCTGTGCGGGTTGGTTTCGTAACTCATGGTTATAATTTCTGAATTGGAATAATCGGCCTTGTACTGCGCCTCCCGGAGCAGTTCCCAGTAGTCGTCAAAAGACGCGGGGAAGCGCACGATCTCGCCGCCGCCGATTTCCAGCAGTTCCTGATGAGTTAGGGGAAACTTGGTTGCTGTCGCGCTCATGGTGGTGTGTTTTTTACAAACCAGGATCAAACAATCTGAATATAACTCCCCAGCACCCACTGGTTGGCGCCGATCCGATGCCAGCCCTCCCGGCTTGTTTCAAAAATGCTGACCACATCGCCCTTGTTCAGCCGGGCTACCTGCGGGTAGGCCGTGGACGGACCGGAGCGTACATTCAAAAACGCATTGTTCACTTTGCCTTTTCGCGAAGCGACCGGCGCCGTAGGCACGCTCGGCAGTACCGAAATGTAGTCGGCACTTACATATTCCTTGGTGCCGATACGCCAGAACCCCGCGCTTTTTTCAAGCAAATTCACCACATCGCCCTGGTTAAGCCGCCGCACAATCGCGTATGTCGTGGACGGGCCGGAGCGTACATTCAAAAACTGGGACACCACCTTGCCGCGTGCCGCAGCGGCTGCCGGCGCAGTGGGGGTAGATACCGGTGTGGTTGGTGTCGAGGTCGGCGGGGTTGAAGTGCCGCCGCCCGTAACGGTGCCTCGCGCAGCGGCGGCCAGTTGCACCGCACGCAGGGCGTTGATGCGTCCGTAGCCGTAATAAATGGAGTGCCCCGACGAGTTGTACGTCCCCGAGGGACCGATTTTGTCGGCACTCTGGCGCAGGATGTTTTTGATTTCGCCAACGCTGAGGTTGGGATTTGCCGTAAGCATGAGCGCGCATATCCCCGCGGCCAGAGGCGCCGAACTGGAAGTGCCGCCGAAGCCGCTGGTATAGCCCAGTACCACCGAACGTCCGTCCTTGCCGAGGTCGCAGGTGGCGGTGGTGATGCCGACGCCGCCGTCGCCGTTGGTGGGTGCACACAGGAAAGCCGTCGGCCCGTAAAACGAATAACTGGAACGCACGTCAAGGCTGTTCGAGGCGGTCACGCAGATGCCGTCGGGGTGCGCGGCAAAGTCGCTGACTTGCCGCGGCTGGTAGTTGGAGGCCGGGTTGGCGTTGCCGGCGGCAAAAAACATGGGAATACCGCGTCCGCCGCGCCCTTCACGGGCCACCCGGGCGATGTAGTTGGACACATACGTGGAAAGCGGCACGGGGCTTGGGTAGCCGAGGCTGCACGAGATGACGTCGGCGCCGTTCAGCATGGCATGCTCGAACGCGGTTTTGATGGCTTCGTCGGTCAAGACATCCAGTTTGATGAGTATCAGCCGGGCATTGGGCGCCGCGCCGAGGATACCCTGCGCGTCCCAGGCGCCGGCGGCCACGGCGGCACAGGAGGTGCCGTGACTGATAACCCCGAAGGAGCCGTTGCCCATGCGCACGAACGGCGACACGTCGGTGCTGCGTGCGGCGGCATTGAACGGGTTGCGGATTTTGGTGCCGTCGCCGCGCAATTGCGGATGTTCGGTGGCAAAGCCGGTGTCAATGACCGCAATTTTCAGGCTGGTACTGCCGAGACTTCCGAGGTAGCGCCAGGCTTCCTGCACCTTGGCGTCGGCGCCACGGCGGAAATACGACGATGCGTACATGGCGTTGGGCACGTCTACGGCGGGAATCGGTTGTCCTGTATTTTCCAGGTGCCACTGCGAGGCCACGAACCGGCCGGTGGGTGCTGTAAATGCCCATGTCGCAGGCGTTGCGGCAAACTCCGGTTCGGCTACAGCGACAAGTTTATTGGCCTGAAGCGTCACCGCGCACTTGACCGGATTTGGCGAAGCCGGCGTCACGCTCACCCGGTACGCGCCAGGCCCGACGATTTCCTTGATGCTAAGGCCCAGCGATTCAAGTAGCGCGAGCGTCTGCTGTTCGTCGGCATCCGGCACGAACTCAATGTACAGATTCCCGGTCGGGATCAGGGGCACATCTCCCTGGCCTTCCACATTCCAGACGTGGGTGCCTACGGCTACATCCGGCTGCGCGCGCAGGGAGTCGAGCGTGCCGCCGATATCGTCTTTGTCGGACACCAGTTCGAAACCCTCGACTGCCGGCGGGGCAAACGTATTGCGCCGGGCAGGCTCGCTTTCGTGGGCCTTGGTGTATTGCACCGCAGCTTCGGTTTTGCTTTTGGAAATTGTGATGTTTTTCCCTCCGTAGGAAAACGTGACGTCGTCTGTATTTTTCTTGGCCATCTTGCTTGTGTTCAAAGGTCAAAACTGAAACCTTCCGCCACAAACTGCTCGTAGTTTTTTTTGTCGAACTGGTACAGTTTGGCAGGTCGGTGTGCCACGCCTTCCTGCAGTTCGTTCAGGTCGAGCAGGAGGTTCATGGCGAGGATTTTCTTTCGGAAATTTCGTTTGTCCAATTTCTCAACGAGGATTGCCTCGTAAAGTTGTTGCAGCTCGGTCAGTGTGAACTTGGGAGGCAGCAATTCAAAGCCGATCGGCGCGGTGCGCACCTTGTGCTTCAGGCGGCGCAGGCAGGCGTCCAGAATTTCGTTATGGTCGAACGCCAGTTCGCCCACTTCGGAAATGGTGTGCCAGCGGGCCGACTGCGCAAAAGACGCCGGTGTGACCACATAGTCGCTGATTTTTATCAACGAATAATAGGCAATAGTGATCACGCGACCCAGCGGGTGGCGGTTCACTGCGCCAAAGGCCTTGACCTGCTCCAGGTACACCCCGCGCAAGCCGGTCAGTTGTTCCAATACCCGCTCGGCGGCGGTGTTGATGTCTTCGTTCGGATAAACCAGGTCGCCGGGCAGTGCCCATTTCCCTTTGTACGGCGCGGCGCCCCGTTGAATCAGCAACACCTTCAAATCGCCGCCGTCGAATCCAAAAATCACATTATCAACAGAGAACGCAGACTTGAAAAAGCTCTCTATCTCACTCATACGATAGATATTCTGTTTGTCGGGGCCAAAACTACTGACATATTGGCCTTTTTTTTGCATGATTGTTTGAGCAAGCTGGGCAACACGGCCTTTTTCCGTCGCACAGCGTACAAAAACCCTACTTTTGCAGCCTAATCCGAATTCATCCGCCGCTGATTCATCCCTTTTCACCGACATTCAACCGTACTCCAGCCATGCAAATAGACTTTGCCACCCATATCGAAAAACTCCTGTTCCTGCACGATACGCTTACCATCCCGGCTTTCGGCGGTTTTACCGCCTCGAAAACTCCGGCTTCGGTAGACTACGCCGGCGGGACAGTAGCCCCTCCGGGAAAAACCCTCATATTCAGCGACAACCTCACGACCGACGACGGTATCCTGGTAGACGACATCGCCAAAACACACGGCATTTCCACGGAAGAAGCCCGCGAGGCGGTGCGCAAGTTTGTGGAACAAATACAGCAGCAACTCAACCAGCGGGAAATTGTCACCCTGCCCGGTGTGGGCCGCTTGTATCGGAACTACGTCCAGAAAATCCAGTTTCTGCCCGACGCCACCAACTTCCATGCCGGTTCGTACGGGTTGCCGCCTTTGCAGTTTTCCCCCATAGCCCGCTCGCGGGATGTGACCGAGAAACCCGCTCCGGCAGCCGGTAACGCCACATCCGTAACTACACCTCCGCCACCCGTTGCTGCCGAACCGGTGAAAACCGCCGCCATTCCGCCGTTGCCGCCGCCACCGAATTTCGTGCCGGAGCCATACCAGGCTCCTCGCAGTTCGGCCACCCGTTTCGGCACCATTATCGGCATCGGTTTAATTCTCAGTACCGTCGCTTTCGGTATCTGGTGGTGGCAGTTTAAAAAAGAACAAGCCGCCGCAAATCCCGCCACTGAAATACAGGAAGACAGCCAACTCTCGGCTGCCCCGCTTTCCGGTGTTACCGAAATTGCCAAAATAGCAGAAAAAGAAAACGCCGCGAAAAAACAAGCCGTTAAGCCCGAAGCGGAAGAAAAAGACCTGAACGACGAAGTGGAACAAGCCGCTTCCGCCCGGGCCGCCGAACACCAGCGCCGACAAAATGAAGCGCCGGCAGTCCGCGAAAAAGGCCGTACATGTATCCTCATCATCGCGACCTTGCAAGACAACAACAACGCCGAAAACCTTATCGCCAAACTCGAAGGCGCCGGCTACGACGTGTACCACCGTCAACAACGCGGGCACCAGGTCGGCATTCAGTTCCGGTACACAACTCAGCGGGAAATTGATGAAAAACGGGAAGAACTGATCCGCTTCACCGGCGAAAAAGGAATTTTTGTGAAAAAATAATCCAGTAACCTCCCATGCTACGAATTGACCACATCGGCATTGCCGTGCGCAACATGGCGGAAAGCAACGAACTGTTCCGCAAACTGCTCGGCGAAGCGCACTACAAAGTGGAAACCGTGGAAACCGAAAAGGTCGCCACGTCTTTTTTCCACATCGGCGAAAGCAAAATCGAACTCCTGGAGGCTACCGACCCGGAAAGCCCTATTGCCAAATACATTGAAAAACGCGGCGAGGGTATTCACCACATTGCTTTTGAGGTAGCCGACATCCGCGCCGAAATCGAACGCCTCGAAGCGGAAGGTTTTGTGCCGCTTAACCGCGAACCCAAACGCGGCGCCGACAACAAATTAGTTGCCTTTTTGCACCCAAAATCCAGCAATGGCGTGCTCGTAGAACTCTGCCAGTCGGTGTGAGTAAACCGTTTTGGGTGTTTCTTTGAAAAAAATTTGCTCGCACGGACAAAGTTCCGATTTTAGCGCCCGGAAATTCGGGTTCGCCCGGCAATCTCTTGTCAGAAACTAATCCATTCTATTGTATGAATGGCGCCGACTCCCTTTGCAGGAAGCCGGCGTTTTTTGTTAGCGCGACAACAATGGCAACGCGGATTACACGGATTTTTCGGATAGCCGCAGATTTTTTAAAATCCGCGAAAATCCGTTTGATCCGTGTAATCCGCGTTGCTATTAACTCTACGAGGGGAAATCCGCGAAAATCCGAAAAACCCGTGTAATCCGCGTTGCCATTATTGTCACGCTCGGCAGCAAAATCAACGGCGCCGATCCCCGCCGCCGCGATGTCCGCCACCACCACCGCCGCCACGGCGATCACCGCCGCGATCCCGGTCGCCGCCGCGTCCGCGGTCACCGCGGTCGCCCCGGTCTTCGCGGCGCTCGCGCTCCACGTAGCCTTCGGGCTTGGGCATCAGGGCTTTCACCGAGAGGCGCAGTTTGCCGGTTTTCGGGTCGTTGTCGAGCAGTTTTACCGTCACGGTGTCGCCGACTTTGTACAGGTCGGATACGTTTTCCACGCGCTGGTAACTGATCTCAGACACGTGCAGCAGGCCGCTCTTGCCCTTGAATTTGACGAAAGCGCCGTAGTCTTCCACGCGCTCGACGACGCCCTCGTAGGTGTCGCCGACGGTGGGCACGAACACGATGTCCATGATCCGTTCGTATGCCGCGTCGAGCGCCGTTTTGTCGGGGCCGAAGATGGCCACGATACCGCCCTGTTCGTCTTCGTCAATGCTGATGGTGGTGCCGGTCTGGCGTTGCATTTCCTGAATGACCTTGCCGCCGGGTCCGATGACGGCGCCGATGTAGTCGCGCTCAATGCGGAACTCGACCATACGCGGCGCGTGCGGTTTGAGGTCTTCGCGGGGTTCGGCAAGGGATTTGGCCATTTCGCCGAGGATGTGCAGGCGTCCGGCGCGGGCCTGTACGAGCGCTTTTTCGAGCAGTTCGTAGGGCATGCCGTCAATTTTGATGTCCATCTGGGTGCCGGTGATGCCTTTGGAGGTGCCGGTCACTTTGAAGTCCATATCGCCGAGGGCGTCTTCGTCGCCGAGGATGTCGGACAGGATGCTGATGCGGCCGTTTTCGTCGGCGATACAACCCATCGCGATCCCGGCCACGGGGGCTTTGAGGGGCACACCGCCGTCCATGAGGGCAAGCGTACCGGCGCACACGGTAGCCATGGAGGAGGAGCCGTTGGACTCCAGGATATCGGACACGATACGCACCGTGTAGGCGAAATTTTCGGGCATCACCTTGCGGATGGAGCGTCCGGCGAGGTTGGCGTGGCCGACCTCGCGGCGGCCCGGGCCGCGCATGGGTTTCACTTCGCCGGTGGAATAGGGCGGGAAGTTGTAGTGCAGGATGAAGCTGTCGTCGTGCGGGTCAAGTGCATTGTCAATGAGCGCCTGGTCCTGCTTGGTGCCGAGCGTCAGGGAGGTCAGCGACTGGGTTTCGCCGCGGTTGAAGATGGCCGAACCGTGGGCGGCGGGCAGGAAATCCACCTCGCACCAGATGGGTCGCACCTCGTCGTTTTTGCGCCCGTCGAGGCGTTTGCCTTCGGAGAGCACCACATCGCGGATGATGTGTTTTTTCAGTTTGTCGTAGTACTTGTCGGCCAGCGCGCCCCATTCCCCCATGAATTCCTCACCGAACTCGGCGGTAAGGTTTTCCACGAGTTTGTCCTTGATTTCCTCGAGGCGGGTGCGGCGGGTATCCTTGTCGCTGGCGCTGCGTGCGAGGGCGTAGATGTCGTCCTTGCAGTGTTTTTCCACCAGCGTTTTGAGGTCGTCGTTTTCCAGAATTTCGGGCAGCGGGCGCTTCACGAGGGCTTTTTCGCCGACCATTTCAGCCAGACGTTCCTGGGCTTCGATCTGGACGCGGATGGCTTCGTGGGCGAGTTTGAGCGCCTCGATCATGTCGGTTTCCTGGCATTCGTCGGCTTCGCCTTCCACCATGGTGATGTCGCGTTTGGTGGCGGCCACGATAAAGTCCATGTCGGCGCGTTCGAGGTCGGCGCGACCGGGGTTGATGACGAATTTGCCGTCAATGCGGGCTACACGCACTTCGGAGAAGAGCGCTTCCACGGGAATGTCGCTCACGGCAACGGCTGCCGAGCAGGCGAGGCCTGCCAGTGCATCGGGCATGGCGTCTTTGTCGGCGGAGATGAGGTTGATGATGACCTGGGTCTCGTTCATGTACCCGTCGGGGAAGAGGGGGCGCAGGGCGCGGTCCACGAGACGGCTGATGAGGATTTCATAGTCGGACAGGCGTGCTTCGCGGCGGAAGAAGTTGCCGGGGATGCGGCCCACGGCGGCGAATTTTTCCTGATAGTCCACCGAAAGCGGGAAGAAGGGCTGGCCTTCTTTGGCTTTTCGAGCGCTGACGACGGTGCAGAGGAGCATGGTGTTGCCCATGCGCACGAGTACGCTGCCGTCGGCTTGTGTGGCGAGTTTGCCCGTTTCCAGCGCTATTTCGCGGCCATCGGGCAGCGAGAACGCGGTACGGAGCGGAATTTGTTTACCCATAAAATAAAAGAGCGTTTTGCGCCGGCAGGCAAGCCAAAGGACGAGGACTTATGCCCGGGAATCGGTGTGGCAGAAACCGATAGAACACACAAAGGAGTAGTTTTGAGTTTTGAGTTTTGAGTCATCGTGACCCCAACTCAAAACTCAAAACTCAAAACTCAAAACT
>JAEUUV010000275.1 GCA_016787285.1 Saprospiraceae bacterium
CCTCGAAAAACGAGATTCGGAACGTGATCAACCAAAATTAACCGGTACTGTCGTGTCAGGCTTGAACGTCCGGTTTGTAGCCGGACGGGCTGCTTTGCTTGATCTCCCTCACCCGTTGATACTCAAAATCTTGATCTCTACGCGCTGGTTGCGTTTGCGGCCTTCGGGTGTGGCGTTGGTTTCGATCGGGAATTTCTTGCCATAGCCTTTGTACTGCACGCGATCGGTGGGGATGCCTTTGCCGATGAGCCACTCGGCCACGGATTTGGCCCGGCTGGTGGAGAGCGTTTCGGCAAATTCCGGTGTCGGTCGGTTGTTCGTGTGGCCGCCAACTTCAAGCACCACGTCCGGATTTTCCACCAGAAAATCGTACACGACCATGAGGGCGGGCACGCACTCAGGTTTGATGACGTACTTGTCGGCATCGAAATAGACGTTTTCGAGACGAATGGTGCTTCCTTTTTTCAGGCCCTCGCGACTGATTTTTTCCGTTGCGGGAGGAGCAGGTGTTTGGGCCGGCTTTACCACTATTGCCTGGGTATCCGCCTTTTTGGCGGTGGTGGGCGGAGGAGTGGGCTTTTCGACCACCGGCGGGCGCTCTTCCATGGGTTTCATGTTGCAGTCAATCTGCGTGATGGGCGAAGCGTTGTCCAGCAAAATATTCCCGTTGTAGGGGAAAAGCGTAGGAGTTTTGTAGTACGCCTCGATGCAGATGAACGGATAGGTCCCCTTTTTCGGGCTGATCCGGAACGTGTAGGTCAGCCAGCGGGTGGTAGTAATGAGCGGGGTTTCGTACAACATTTCGCGTTTGTCGCAGTAGCCCATGCCACCCCACACGCGGATTTTGGCCGGCGTGGCGTAGTTTACCTCATCGCCGGTGGTACGGCTGAGGCTCAGGTACAGTTCGGCCCGGCAAAGATCAACGGAGAATTCGTAGCATTCGTTGTTCTCCAACGGGCGGGGCAAACGCTGGCCGATGGACTCCCAGGTTTCGTTGTCGCGCACTACAAGGCCGACATACGTTTCACCGTGGTTGGGCGCTTTGGTTACCTGAAAAAATCCCGGCTGAATGTCCGGCGGGCTTTCGTCGGTTTTACCGCAGTTGAACCAGCCGGAAGGGGCTTCGCAGCATTTGGGGATGCCCTCGAAAGACGGGTTTGTAAACGAAATCTGGTTTTCCTTTTGGGAAACAAGGGAGAACGGGAGTGCCAGTGCAAGCCCCATTGTCCAGTACTGTTTGCTCATTGAAAGCATGTTGTGCTGTTTTTTGTTGAAATCACGGATTGGATGCCATAAAACCGTGCCGAAACACTGGCAGGATGGCCACCAAATGCCGCCACCGGAATGCTTTTTTTGTGGCGACTTGCCCAATAAACGCCAACTCCCGTCATTTATGGCCTCGTTTTCGATTAAAAACCGGCAAGCCGCATCAAAGGGTAGGGTTGGAGGCGCAAAGGTAGCAGCATGCGGGGGTTTATTGTTTTGCGACTTGCGGTTGGTAACCGGCTGCTCCGGCACTGTTCAGCCGGGCAACCATAATGCCTGTCTGGCCTTTCTGTGAAATGACGTATTGCGCAAGCGGCTGCCCCGACACCAGTACGCGCCGGCCCAGCGAAGAAGCGTGAAGCAGGTACACGCGTCCGTTTTTCCGCAGGGCAAATCCCTGATGTGCAATGTCCAGATCGCGTTTGCCGGAGGTAAGGGCCACCAGATCGCCATCCTGAATCAGGTGCTCCATGGCTGCTATCCGACCCTGCGGGATGAAGTGCCAGGGATGCCGGTTCAGACGCTCCTCCACGCGGCGCATCTGAAGGAACACATCGGGGTCGCGGAGGGGCGGGTATTTGTCGGGGCGGGCGGTCATGTAACCGATGTTGTTCCGGTAGGGTACGCCGCCGAGTTCGCGGGTAATGTCGCGCAGGTAACCTGCTTTTTCGGCTTGCAGCAGCCAACCGGAAAAATAGTGGATGCGCGAAGCATAGCCGTTGATGGTGCCGCCCCAGTAGCGCAACTGCTGAATGTAGTGCTGAAAAGTGTCGAAACTTGGTTCGCCGGCCTCGGCAGCCAGCGCGATGGCCAGGCTCGCCTCCATGAACGTCCAGCAATCCAGGGCGCGCAAATTGACGGTAAGCTGCTCTTCCGGCCCGGTATTGAGGGTGCCCGTGCGATAGGGAGTACCGATAAAAGAACGGGCCACTGTCAGCACGCGCTCGGGCAGGTTTTGCTCGGCACAGGCGATTTCTACCTTGTTTTCAAAAAATGCCTCGTCTTGCGGATCGGGAGTCCTGACCGAAACCGCGTCCCGGTATCCGTTTGGAAAATCTGTCGGGAGCAGCGCAGGCGCCTCCCCGGGATTGGCGGAGTGGAAGAACAACGTTCCGGCGAAAAGCACGGTGAAAAAACGCATCGTAACCATCGTTTTGCTCTATTTTTTTACGCCTTTGCGTTCCAGAAAAAACCTCAGGGTTTGATCGCTTTCGAAGGTTTTGGGACGGAGAGACGGATCGGTACCCGCCTCTGCATTGAACCGGAAGGTAGAATCGCTGGTCCATTCGAGTATACCGAACAGGGTTTTGCCGACGAGCGGCCCGGAGCGGAACTGAAACAGATCGAGTTCCACCGGCTGCTTGGCACAATCGTACCGGAATACCATCGGCACCGTATCCACCTGACTGCCGAAACGGGTAAGCCAAAGGGCCTTTCCGTTTTTCTGGAAAAATATGGACTGGCCTTCGCGGGTAGACCACTTCCCGGCAGGCTCCGGGCAGGAACTTTCACAGCCGACGCTCGAAAGGAGTGCCAAAAGGGCGAGTGCCGCCAGTGCGGCGCGGGGATTTCTGCTGTTTTTTTTCACGTTGCTTTCGTTTTGTCCTAACAATCATTCCAAAGACAGGTTCGCACAGATCAAATAGGCAGGCAAAAATATGCCAATTGCCAAACCGCCTCGGCTTTTTGGCTGCTTTGGCTACAACATGCCTTCATCGGCGAAACTGAAATACCCCCGTTCGGACACGATCAAGTGGTCGAGCAGGGGTAGATCGAGCAATTCGCCGGCCTTGCGAAGTCGGCGCGTGAGGTCAAGATCGGCCTGGCTGGGCTGAAGGCTTCCCGAGGGATGGTTATGCACGGCTATCGCGGCGGCAGCGCGGGCGTCGAGGGCCGTTTTGAACAGCATTTTGGCGTCCACCACCGTGCCGGCGGCGCCTCCGGTACTCAGGCGTTCGCGGGCGACGACTTCATTGGCCTTGTTGAGCAGCAGCACCCAGAACTCCTCGTGGTGCAGGTCGGTGAGCAGCGGCGCCACGATCTGAAAGGCGTCGTTGCTGCCGGCAATCCGGGGGCGTTCGCGCAGGTCGGACAACTGGCGCCGACGGCCCAGTTCGAGTGCCGCTGCAATCGTAATCGCCTTGGCCTGACCAATGCCTTTGAAGCGCTGTAACTCCGAAACGGAGCGTTTGCCCAATTCATGCAGGTTGCACCCGACCGAGGCGAGGATGCCTTGCGCCAGTGCGACGGCGCTTTGGCCCACAGTGCCGGAGCCGATCAGGATGGCCAGTAGTTCTGCATCGGTCAGGGCATTTTTCCCTTTCAACAACATTTTTTCGCGGGGGCGGTCTTCCTCGGCCCAGGCGGTGATGGCGCGGTACATAACAGGTTCAGACATGGGTACAATTTCAGGTTGGAAGGTTACGGATTGGAAAGTTGGAAGGTTATTCCGGCGACGAAAGTAGCGATAAATTTTTTGAATGTGAAATGCTGCAGTTCCATTTTGTTGTATCGCAAAAAAAGCCCCCTGCTTTTCCAGACGCGCCCTACCTTTATTGCGCCGGGGAGGTTGAGGTGATTTGGCCTTTTCCGACAGTATCAACCAAAGCGTAAAACATCGTAATTTGATCATTATGAAATTTTTCTCATCGCTCGGTGTAGCGTTGCTCCTCGCTGTTGTGTACCCCCAATCCATTAATGCACGACCCTGGGCGATTATTCCCCCCGATACCATCCTGCCGGAGATCAAGTTCCGGCACGTATCCACTTCCCCTACTGCTGCGAACAGCAATTACCTGGAATTCTGGCTGGAATGGCCTGATCCCGGCACGAGCATTTACCACAACCCACCCGACCCTATTGCCGTCGGCCAGAGCCAGCAACCACGCTGGATTTATTTCTGGAAATTCGGCGATCAAACCTATAGTGGGGAGAGTATGCCCCGCCATATTTTCCCACCGGCTCCCGTTGATTCGTTTGAAGTGGAGGTGTCGTTGAAGCCCATTTATTCGGACGACCATGATCCGTTCAAAAAAAAGAAAAAGAAGAAAGTGGGCATACCGCCCCCCACCCCTTCCGGCTCTACCGTAGCGCCGGTATTTGCGGACATGCCGTATGTACCCTATTCCATGATTTCCAGTCCCGATTCGGCGCTTGAAATGAAAGCCAACTGGGGTGCTACCCGCCCGGGGAAGGGTGTGACTATTGCGCTTACCTATCGGCCACGCAGCAACAGCAAGGAACCAGTTTCGGGTGTCATCGGACTCTTGTATGCACAGGGATTTCTGGAAGTGGATCATGTGGAGGGAGCGCCTGAAACCGGCAGCGAAGTAGCCGTTCGACCCGAGTTTCGAACGCCGGAAGCCTTGAGCGGGCACCTTTGGCGCTTCGAAAATCTCTCGCCGTCCGCTCGCGAGCAGACGATATTTGTGGATGTACGCGTACCTGATGCAATCGGCCAACTCATCAACGACACCTCTTCCGTGCAATGCCCCATATTTGCCTTTATTGCCTACGACGACCAACAGGGAGGCAACTCGCCAAACCAGCAATCCTCGTTTCTGAACAACCTGTTCGGCATATCCAAGTTCGACTCGCAGGGCGAGGCTGGTGCAGGGGTAGAAGGCGATGTAACGGACACCTACAATTTTTACCAGGAAAAAACCAGTCAACTGGCGATAAACTGGGCTTCCGACCCAAACTATATCCTCGTGAATCCGGCCATGCTTCCGCCCGGTTCAAGTGAGCAGATGCTGAACTATGAACTGCACTTTCAGAATGACGGCTCGGCTTCGGCGACCAAAATGCAGGTGCGTATGGGGATGGATCCATTGCTCAATGGCGCCGGCGCTTTGTCGGTACCGGCAGCCAACGTGCCAAATTGTTTCACTTTTGCTGCCGGCGCCGATTCCCTGCGCTGGAATACCCCCAACCCGCCTCCTGCCGGTTGCAAACTCAACGGCGCAGGTGATGCCGTTGCATTGGGTTTTTCGACCGACCTGACTTGGGGGCAAACTCTGTTCTCCGTCCAAACCCGGCCGGGTTACACCCTGCGCATCGGCGATACCATACGGGCACAAGGCAAAGTGTACATGGACGGCACCCGGGAAATTACGCCCGTCTCCGTCGTCCCCGTCGGCATCCCCGCCTTCTGCTACCCCGGCATTCTCGGCCTGAAATACACCCAACACTTTGCCAACGAGGCCGTGCGCTCCGGCTGGGGCCTGGGCCTTACCCTTCGATATGCACTCGGAAAAGTGCAGAACCCGAACTTCGAGGCGCACAGCCTGCGGCGCATCCGGAAAAACAACTTTCCGCTCTTCTGGTGGCAAGGCGAACTGGGCTACGGCCAAACACGCCTCCTACCCGGTGCGGACGACCTGCGTTTATGCCACCTTGATCTCACTCCGCTGACGTTGCGTTTTATTGCAAAAAAACCGGCTCTGCCGCTTGGCGGTCTGGTCGTTCAGCGCGGCTGGGGAATTTCCGCCGGGTACACCGCCTCGTACCTGCTGGCCAGCCGCCGCAACGGCGCCGACGACACAGCCTTCGACCAGTTCGGTTTCGGCGACCGGCTGGATCATTCCATCTCCCTGTCCGCCGATTTTCTCAACCTCATCGGGCGTCCGGGCATATCCATAGGCGCGGGCTGGCGCTGGCGCAACTCAGGCATCACCGGTACCCGCGAGTGGTATCAAAATGCGTTCGTGTACCTGCACTACACGTTTTCCCCCAGATTCAGAACGGAGTTTGGCTGGCTCAAATAAAAAAACACAAATTGTTTTTTTATTGAAATTTTGGTTTCACCTTCGTGCGCACATGTTTCAAACAAAAATTTTCTTATGGACAAAGCGCTCGAAACCATGCTCGCCAACCTCCAAAAAAATACGGGCAAATCGCTGGACGAATGGGTCGCCGTGGTGCATAACTCCGGGCTAACGAAACACAGCGAAATCATCGCATTTCTGAAAAGCGAACACCAGTTCGGGCATGGATTTGCAAATCTGGTGGCACACTCCGCGCTCAAGTCGGATGCTGCCAGTATGGCAGAAACTACCGATCTGGTGGCCGAACAGTACAAAGGCAAGAAAGAATTGCATGCGATTTACCGAAGTCTGATGGCCGAAATTGAAAAATTTGGTCCCGATGTCGAGATAGCACCCAAAAAAGCCTACGTCAGTCTGCGGCGAAACAAACAATTCGCACTGATACAGCCCAGCACCCGTACCCGACTCGACATCGGTCTGAACCTGAAGGACGTACCATCGGGCGACAAACTGGAGGCTTCGGGCAGCTTCAATGCCATGTGTACCCACCGCATACGCATTGAACAGCCCGAAGACATCACCCCTGAAGTCATCGGCTGGATCAAACAAGCCTATTTGCTGGGATAACAACGTTCAGGCTATGCGCATTCTGTTTTTGCTGTTTCTGCTTCCCCAACTCATTTTCTCCCAATCGCCCGAACGCCAGTCGTACCTCGCGCACATCGCAGCGGCCAATTCCGCCTTCCGGCTGAATGAACCCGCCGAGGCCAAACGCTGGCTCGAAGCCGCACCTGCCGCGCACCGCGGCTGGGAGTGGCATCACCTGAGCCGACTGCTACACACCAGCCTGAGTACCGTGCAACCGGAAGGCGAAAAACCAACCAACCTCGCTATTTCGCCCGACGGCCTGATCGCGGCTCTCGCCCAGGCTAACGGCAGCATCCGCCTCTGCGATGCCCGCTCGTTTCAGGAAATACGAACCCTCGAAGGCCATACGGCGACAACCTACTCGACCGCGTTCAGCCCCGACGGACAAGTGCTTTTTTCTTGTTCCCGCGACTCCACGCTGCGGGCTTGGGATGTTTTTTCCGGCGAAATGCTCTGGACGGTCAATAGCGACGGCCACGGACTCGCCTGCATAGCCGCGCATCCCGACGGCAAAAAGGTGGCCTGCGCCTCGTGGTTTCGCGATCCGGAACGCGGCGTGGTGGGCATCATCGGATTGTACGACGCTTCGGACGGCAACGTGATCTGGAAATCCGAATTTGGCGTCAAGCCGATTCTCGGCCTGAAGTTCAGTCCCGACGGCAGCCGCCTCGCCGCCGGAAACTGGGACGGACAAGTGGGCATCTGGCGCCTCGACCAACCCGGAGAAAGCCCGCTTCTCGTGGACTATTCCGACCGGCGCGACTACACGGCTATTGACGATCTTGACTTCAGCCCCGACGGAAAACACCTCGTGTCCGCCACCAAATGCGGCGAACCGCGCGTTTGGGAAACCGAAACCGGCAAGCGCGTACTCGAACTGCGCGGACACCGGCAGGCCGTGATGACCGTGGCGTACAGTCCCGAAGGCAAATACATTTTTTCCGCTGGCGACGAAGGCGTGCTCCATACCTGGGACGCCGGCACCGGCGAACTGCTCGCCAGGCAGTTCGGCCATACCGGACGCATTTCCCGCATTTGTACCACCTCCGAGGGGGCAATGCTGGTCACCCTGTCCGACGACCGGAGTATCCGCCGCTGGGATGCCGCTGCCGGGCTGGATTTTTCCGACCCCGCCGGTCGCGGCAAAGCCGTGTACGCCTTCGGGCTGACACCCGACGGCAAAACGCTGGCAATGGGCGCGCCCGAGGGGCAGATTTCCCTCTGGGATGCCGCTTCGGGAAAGTTGCAGCGGGTGATACCCGGATTGTCCGAAACGCTCAATGCGCTGGCTTTCAGTCCCGACGGCAGCCGGGTAGTCGCTTGCAACTGGAGCAACGACGTGCTCGTCCGGGATACTAAAACCGGCGACGTGGCCCTCCGGCTGGAAGGCCTGGAGGGCGGCAGCAGCGGGTGTGCCTACAGCCCCGACGGGCGCTGGGTGGCCGCCGCTTCGCGAAAAAACTTCGCTTTCGTGTGGGATGCCAAAACTGGAACGCTTGCGCACAAACTGGATCGCAGCAGCGGTTGCTACACCGTGGCGTTCAGCCCCGACGGGAAATACCTGCTGGCAGGCGGGCACGATGGGAAAATTGTCGTGTGGAACGCGACGTCGTTTGAAAAAATACGCGAATGGCAGGCGCACAAGGACGGCATCTACTCGCTCGCATTTTCGCCCGACGGCAAGCAGGTGCTGAGTGGCGGCGAGGATAAAATAGCCCGGATTTGGAACCTCGCCGACGGTGCTTTAGCCAAAGAAATGACCGGGCACTCCCAGCGCATCTGGACGGCTGCCTGGTCGCCCGACGGCGCGCGCGTCGTCACCGGCTCCGGCGACCTGACCACTGCGTTGTGGGATGCCCGCACCGGTGAACGTATGTTGACGCTGACCACGCCGATTGCCTTGTACAACACCCTTTTTTCACCCGATGGCAGGCGGCTGTACGGCAATCCGATGAGTGGGAAAGTGTGGGTTTTGGAAGGGAAGTGAGAAGCGTCCCTCCTGTTTCTGGCAATTGCACAAAACATTGAAAAACATGAGAGTGTGTTTTATTTTATTCAGTCTTTCCGTATTGCAAACCCCAACGCATGCCCAATTCCACGACAATACCTGGCTATCCGGGTACGAGGGTGGCGTGGTTTCGCCCAATGACGACCGGTTCGGAATTACCGTGCTTGACTTTACCGAGGGATCTTTGCGGATAACCGATAATCAGGAAATAGGCCTGGAGTTTTACATCACTGCCTTTTCAATGTCCGACTCTTCCGGAAAATTACTGTTTTACACCAACGGGATTGATGTGGAAGACGTTTCCTGGAACACCATGCAAAACGGAGCCAATATTCATCCCGATGTTTTGGGTGGACTAACGATATCGCAGGGTGTTTTGGGGTTGCAATATCCCGGGAAGAAAAACCAATATGCATTGCTGCATGTGCCACGAGGCTATGTGGGTTTCCCATTGAACACGGTCGGGTCGCTTCATTTATTTTATACCCGCGTTGACATGGAGCAAAATGGTGGTCTCGGAGCTGTAATGGAAAAATCGGTACCGTTGTTGTCGGATACGCTTATGTTCGGCAAACTGAAGTCCGCCAAACATGCCAACGGCAGAGACTGGTGGGTGCTGGTGCCGGAGGCATATACGAACAATATTTACCGGTTTTTATTCGACCCCGACGGGTTTCACCTGATTGGCAAGCAGGCTATCGGCGCGAAGTTGTACCCGGGCGTCGGACAAGCGGTTTTTTCACCGGACGGCGCCCGGTATGTGCTGTACGATACATACGTGATGAGCATGCCCGATGTCGTGGGTGTGTATGACTTCGACCGTTGCACCGGCATGTTGAGCAATCACCGACGCATTGAACTTGGGGTTGCTCCGCTCGTCGCCGGGGGGGCTACGTTTTCCCCCAATTCACGTTACCTGTATGTACATTCTACATTGGTGGTGGCGCAGTACGACCTGCTGGCTTCTGATCTTGCAGCAAGTCGGGTGGAACTCGGCTGGTACGACGGCTATGAATCGCCATTCCCAACACATTTTTTTGCCGGTCAATTGGCTCCTGATGGAAAAATTTATATGAATACCTCGAACGGCACCGATGTGCTGCATGTGATTCATCGCCCGGATGAAGCCGGCGCCGCTGCCATGCTGGAGCAACACGGTATCCGCATTCCGACGTACAACGCCTCTTCCATGAACAATTACCCCAACTACCGTCTCGGCCCGCTTGACGGCTCGCCCTGCGACACCCTCGGCATAGACAACCATCCCAAAGCCTGGTGGCGCTACGAGCAGGACACTCTTGATGCGCTTGCCGTGTCGTTCCGCGACCTGTCGTACTATGAGCCGGCCATCTGGGCCTGGAACTTCGGCGACAGCTCGCCTACGAGCAGCACGCGCCACCCGCAGCATCAGTATGCCCAGCCGGGGGCCTATCAGGTCTGCCTCACCGTGAGCAACCATTACGGCACGGATACGCACTGCAAAATGCTCTACCTCGGCGTGACGGCGCAGGAAAATCCGGTGCTACAGGCGCAGGTGCAGGTATGGCCAAACCCCTTCCGCGAGCGCTTTGCAGTGGCGGTTTCCTCCCCCCTGTTGGGGAGATCGAGAGGGGCTTTGCGGCTGTACAACGCAGCGGGGCGACTCGTGATGGAGCAGCGTCTGGTGCTGGGGGTAAATGAAATTGAAACAAGAGCCTTGCCGGCGGGGCTGTATGTGTGGGAAATAGTGGCCGGTGGCGAGCGGGTGAAAAGCGGAAAAATAGCAAAGTCACGAGAGTGACCCGTAGGCGGAAAAGACTTTCCAGGTTTGCGAACCTGGAAAGTCATTGGTCCGTTTACAGCAGCGCTTCCACCAAATTCTCCTCCGACACCCCTTCGGCCTCAGCCTTGAAGTTGCGCACAATCCGGTGGCGCAGCACGAGATTGGCGATAGCCTGCACGTCTTCAATATCGGGCGAGTACTTGCCGCGAATGGCGGCGTGACACTTGGCGCCGAGGGCGAGGTACTGGCTGGCACGCGGACCAGCGCCCCAGGAAAGGTACTCGTTGGCCTCTTTGGCGGCACGCGGGGTGTTCGGGCGGGTTTTGGAGGCAAGGCCAACGCAGTACTCCAGCACGTTGTCCGACACCGGAATTTTGCGGATCAGCTGTTGGAACTCCTGAATTTCAGCGGCAGTAAGCACGTGCTTCAGGGTCACATCGCGCGACGTGGTGGTGTTTTTTACCACAAGCACTTCTTCGTCATAAGCCGGATAGTTCAGCGGAATGTTGAACATGAAACGGTCCAACTGGGCTTCGGGCAGCGGGTAGGTGCCTTCCTGCTCGATGGGGTTTTGGGTAGCCAGCACGAAAAACGGTGCGGGCAGGTTGTGGCGGTTGCCGCCTACCGTCACCACGCGCTCCTGCATGGCTTCGAGCAGGGCGGCTTGCGTTTTGGGCGGCGTCCGGTTGATCTCGTCGGCCAGTACGATGTTGGCGAAAATGGGGCCGCGCACAAACCGGAAGTGGCGGTCTTCATCCAGAATTTCAGAGCCGGTGATATCCGATGGCATTAGATCGGGCGTAAACTGAATACGTTTGAACTCCAGGTCAAGCACTTCGGAAATTGTGCTCACGAGCAAGGTTTTGGCGAGGCCCGGCACCCCCACGAGCAGGGAGTGGCCGTTGGAAAACAGGGAAATGATGACGGCCTTGACCACGTCGTCCTGACCGACAATGATTTTACCAATTTCTTTTGACAGGTCTTTGTAGGCTTGCGCTAATGCGTCAACGGCCTCAACTTCCGATTTGTATTGCGACATAATTTGGCGGTGCTTGTGTTTTTGTGTCTGGATGAATCGTTGCCGGGTGTAACAGGGCCGGGTATGGTTTGTTTGGCGCCCCCGAAAGTATACGGCATAAAAAAAGAGCCGCGAAGGTAGGTCGCCGGCTCCAAAAGGCAAAGCGAAGTATGCAGAACGCCGGGCTATCGGCTAAAAACATCATTCACGGTGATTACTAAGCCCGGCAACAACCGGGATTCCACAGTACCTCCCTCCTCTCCAACCGCAATCAGGTCGTACGCGCCTTCCGTTAGCACGTACATTTCGATGATTTTGCCGCGCGGATCGGCAATCCAGTATTCCGACACCCCAAGGCGCTGGTACAATTTGAGTTTTGGCCCCCGGTCGGTTCGGTAGGTGCCGGGCGAAAGAATTTCAACCACGAGATCGGGCACGCCCATGATGCAGCCTTTTTGAATAATGTGCTCGTTTTTTTGGGCGACAAAAATCAGGTCGGGCTGGACCAAGTTTTCTTCATCGAGGTAAACATCGTAGGGGGCATGGAAAATTTTGCCGGCGAATTTGTCAGGAACGTGCCTGAAAAACAGACGCATTAAATTGCTGGAAGTGTTCTGGTGTTCAGTGTCGGGAGATGCTCTTTTCACGATTTCGCCATTGACAAGTTCGTAGAGGTAACCCTCCTCGAAGAGGTCGAGGTCTAAAAACTCTTGGACGGTCAGGGTTTTTTCATCTGTGAAAACCATGTCGGATAATTTTAGCGCAACAAATGTACACAAACTTGTCAGGTGAGCGCAAGGCTGTCGAAGAGGATTTGTGATTACAATTTCTCCCCCAAAAACCGCCCCGTGTGGCTCTCCGGCACTTTTGCCAAATCCTCCGGCGTGCCCTCGAACACCAAGTACCCGCCGGATTTGCCGCCTTCGGGGCCGAGGTCTACAACCCAGTCGGCGCTTTTGATGACTTCCATGTTGTGCTCCACGACGAGCACGGTGTGGCCTTTTTCCACGAGGGCGTTGATGGCGGTGAGCAATTTGCGGATGTCGTGAAAATGCAGGCCCGTGGTCGGCTCGTCGAAGATGAAAAAGATTTTGCCGGCGGAGTTATCGCGGATGAGGAAGGAAGCGAGTTTCACCCGCTGCGCCTCGCCGCCGGAGAGCGTGCTGCTGGACTGGCCGAGTTGCACGTAGCC
>JAEUUV010000289.1 GCA_016787285.1 Saprospiraceae bacterium
GTAACGTCTGTGTGAAAAAAATTTGCTTCCAGATTCTGAAAACAAACGCATGCCGCCATCACCCATCCATCGCCGCTGAAAACTGCAGGCAGCGTCCAGGTTGCTTGCAGTACCTTTGTTCAAAATTTTACCCGCGCATGAAAAAAACGATTTACCCCCTCTTGCTAGCCTGTGTACTCGCCGGCGGCGTTTCCGCCCAGTTGCCGCACCTGGTTTTTCACGCAGAACTGGTAGGGGCGGAGCAAATACCCGCTGTAAGCACTAATGCCCG
This sequence comes from Saprospiraceae bacterium, assembly GCA_016787285.1. Classification (GTDB taxonomy): domain Bacteria; phylum Bacteroidota; class Bacteroidia; order Chitinophagales; family Saprospiraceae; genus M3007. The sequence continues at coordinate 272 of JAEUUV010000289.1, forward strand.
AGGATTGATCACCCTGATATACAGTCCCGACCGCTCAAAAGTGACGGTGACCGGCCTGCTGGTGGGCATGGAAGGCGCCGTCAATAGCATTGCGCTGCATATTGGCAAAACCGGCGAAGTGGGTGCGGTTCTCGTTGATCTCATGCCGGTACTGCACGGCCCGCGTTTGTATGGCGAGGTGGATGTGCCGCCCGCACTTTTACAAAACCTGCTGCCGGATCGCGCCTACGCCAGTGTCGGCACGTCTGCTCACCCCGGCGGTGAAATTCGCGGACAGTTTATCTGCGAAACGGACTTGGACTACCGAACCATCCTTCAAGGCTCCGAAGTAGTGCCTTCCAGCAATTCGAATGCCTTCGGTTTCGGCGGCTTGCATTTCCCGACAGGTTCCGACGACCTGGTGTATGCTTTCTTGGTGGATGGCTTGAGCAGCCCGATCACAGAGGCGGCTTTGTACCTGGGCAACCCGGGCGACAACGGTACCCAGGTATATCTGTTTACCAGTATTTTCCAGAATTTTATTCAGGGCGTTGTGGATATGGACGACCTGCCGGCCAACTTTTTGCGCGATGCCCGGGAGGGTAAATATTATGTGCTGGTTAGAACAGCCGATTTCCCGAACGGAGAGATCAGGGGGCAAGTCGGTTTTTTGGGGTATTTCACCTCGTTCGCGCCTGTCAATGCCAGCCAGGTGGTTCCAATGGCGCCATCCGCCGGATTCGGCTTCAGTCATAACATACTCAATCAAACGCTCGACAGTATGATTTCCACGGTGTATATCAGCACCATCAGCCCGCTCGCTGTGGAAATCAGGCTGGGAGCCGCAGGCACAAATGGGCCGCTGCTGGAAACCCTCGAGCCGGCCGGCTTGCCGGGCTTGTACCGAAAAACCTGGCACCTGGATACCGACCTCATGACGGCCCTGGTGGAAGGGCGGTTGTATGTGAATGTGCCGACGACCGCCAGGCCCGACGGGGAAATTCGCGGACAACTGAAAAACAGCCTTCGGAAAGCGTATGCCTTTGACCTCTGCGGCGATCAGGTAGTGCCGCAGGTGAACACCAACGGTATCGGCGTGGCTATGGCTTCGGTGGATCAGGTGAATTGTTACCTGAACTACAAAGTCATTTATGACCGGATGAGCAGCGACCTTGTTGACGCTTTTGTTTGTCAGGGCAACCCCGGCATAAATGGCCCCGCTTTGTATCCTTTGCCGCCCATGAAGCCGCTCATACCCGGCGCCACCGCAATTGAAACGGCACATGGCGTAAGCATTGAACTGGGAGAAATGTACATGATCCTGCGCACCGCCGATCATCCCGACGGGGAAATTCGCGGACAAATTCGTCGCGGGTTCTCCTGCCCGGATGTTTCAGGGGTAAAAAGACCTGGGCAAATTCGCGACATCGCGGTATCGCCAACACCGTTTACCGACCACCTGAACATACAGTTCTCCAGCGACCGCAGTTTCCAGGGACGGTTGATCCTGCACGATATGTTGGGCGCTCCGGCAGTAGTTCGCACGGTGGATATTATCGCAGGGAGTCAAACCCTGAACTTCCCCGCGGCTGGGTTGCTGCCCGGCGTTTATACATTGAATCTTGAAATCCCCCGCGAGGGCCGGAGCGTGTTGTTGAAACGCGTGATCCGGCATTAGGGCCGCGCTAGACCTTCCAGGTTTGGCAAACCTGGAAGGTCTCGTTTCAAGTATGGTTGTCGGCTTCAATTAAAAGCAACCCGCACCTGCGCGATCCCCTGCCGCGATTGAACGCTCAGCACATATACGCCGGCCGGCAAATCTCCCCGCGCTACGCGAACACTCGATTCCCCGGTTTGGGCGCCTGTCCAAACAACTCGTCCCGCCATGTCGCTCAATCGGAGCGAGACGGGCGTTTGGTTTTCCCAACCAAAGAACACATCGAAGTAATCCCGGGTCGGGTTTGGCATCACAAATACATGTAGTTCCGCTTCCGGGTTTTGCGTTCCGGTGATTCCCGTCGGCACACAAACGGAAGGCGCAAGCAGCGCGTTCGAACGGTGGTATTTTTCATTTACCACATTGTAGATCGTGTCGAGGCAAACGTCCGGCGCGGTAAGTTTGGAATAATGGATGCGGATTAGATCGCCCGGCAAGACGTTCTTTTTCAAGCCCTTTTCCGTTATGCTCAGTGCCTGTATCTTATTTTGACTGTTGAACTCCCAGGTTCCGCTGAAGGTCGTATCCAGATTCTCGATACTGGAAATGTCCAGTCCCTTCACACCGAATTCAAACCCATACGGTTTGCTGAACGGGTTGACGATCCGAACGTCAAAGGTTTTTTGCACCGTATCCAGATTGCCCGGCAGCAAGTACACGACATCGTTCGGATTGTCGGCGCCGCCGGGAAACTGACAGGTATAGCGCACGCCCCAATACGGTACCTCGTCGGCGTGCAGTACGCACTCTTGCAGGAGCGCGGCATCGTACACATCCAGATCGCCGTCGGCGTCCAGGTCGAAGCAGGAGGTCGCCGAGCCGGAGCCATCCAGACTGGCGGCGAGATATTGTTCGATGTCGCTCATTTCCCGGAGGGTATCCAGGTCCCAGTCGCCGTGCAGCAGCGCGCCGCCGCATTCGCCCGAGCAGTCGGGTTGAGCAGGCCCGAACATTTCTCCGAAACAGTCGGTGTACATCGGGCAATCGTTCTTTTCCTCGATTTCAGGGTTTCCATCGGAATCAAATTTCAACCTGAAACAGGCTTGTGCCCAGTTGTTGTCGTAGCGGGCTTCCGGGCGTCCGGTTTTATCGGGCGACTTGTCCCAGTTGACGCGCACAACCAGCGTGTAGAATCCGGCCGGCAAGTCGGTGAGGTCTATCCACTGGCAGTCGAGGGTGTTTTCGTAGGCATCCCCGCAATTTGCGGAAATACCCATGTTGCCACAGCTGTATTTGCTGATTCCGGCGATGGCGCATTCCTGATCGAAAATGCAGAAACCGTTTTTAAAACCGATTGGCAGCAACACGCCGTTCTGATCAAAAAGGATGTACTCGGCGTATCCGCGGTAGTGCCAGTGGTGGTGGCAGGGGTCCCAAACGAACTGATCGGAAGGCGTATCCGGGGTGGGCGGCGGTGTGCCGACGTAAAAATCGGCTACCCCGATGTTTTTGATCGCTGTGGTAAACCGCAAAACGAAACGTGTTCCAAAGCCGTTTATGCAGCCTTCGGCCACATGGCAGGGGTCGGTGGAAACTAATTTGTCGGGTTGCAGGCTGTTGCGCAGTACATCTTCCAGCACGACGAGGTCGGGCAGGTCGGTGCAGTCGGGATCGCCGGGGTAGATGCAGGTGTCGCTTACGCTGGCCAAGGGCTGGTAATTGCAGGCCAGCGAGTCGGTACAGCCGATTACCGGCCCGATGTATTCGAGCGAAAAGCCGATGGGCTTCCCGTTGCAATTGCCTGCCGCATAACCAAGTCGGATAAAATATTCGGTCCCGGCGGCCAGGTATAGATTGGCCTGGGCGCCGTTCGGGTTGGCCGGGCAGCCACCGGCGGCGTAAAAACTGGCACCGACCTGATTGTTGGTGACGGCGATTCCTTCACAGCGGTCGTACACCCAAATTTTGGTGGGGCAATTCAACGGCGCATCGCAGGTGCTGATCCGGTACGTTCCGGTGTCCTGCGGGGTAAAGCTGTACCAGATCTGAAATCCGTTTATCGTGGAATGGTTGCCTACGCCAATGGGCAAGGGATTGGTGCAAAACCCGCCGGGAGGACAACCGAACGTCCATTTTTTACTAAAGCCGTAATTGTAGCCGGTGTATTCGTAAAACAACTGGTTGTCGAGAAAGAGTTTGAAATGGCCGTCCGGTTCCATGCCGTCGCCGTTTGCATCCAGCATGGTAAAAACCACGCAGATGCCCTGCGTAATGCAGTACTCAAAAACTTGCGGGCCGGCGCCGGAAGGCTGCCCTTGTGCAAATACGAACCCGGAATTCAGGTCGGCAAATTTCCAGGAAACCTCCTCCCAGTACTGGTCCGGGTCAATTTCCAGGCGAACAGTTGTTTCGAACGGCTGGCATTGCGCCCAAAGGGTATTGGATGCTGATACCAGCATTAAAGCAAAAAATAGAATACGTGCCATGGTTATCTAAATCCTGTGCGAAGATGACAATTTTAATCAAGGCTGGAATTATGGCTGTTGGTTTTTATGGCAAGGGGCATCTAATTCTTGATTAACTGTATCTTTCCAGCCGATTAACCAGGCAACCGTTTTTTACCAAGAACTTTCAAAGCAAATCTGCGCTATGAATAAAGGTTTTACGCTCTCTACCATCCTGATTGGTTTTCTGTTTTGTTATGTTGAACCCGCTTCTGCTCAAGATATTTCTGCCCCGCTGGAAATCCCGGAAATAGCTCAGGACGCAACTGCACTGGGTCACGCTGCGTGTCTTATTAAAAAAACCATAAACTGCACGGACCAGACCGTAACCCTGCAGGCGTTTCAAGTATTTAATTTCACCGGTGTGGAGAACCCACTCGTGGTGGATTGGAGTACCGGGCAAAACGCCCACCAGATCGTCGTGAGCCAAGCCGGTTTTTACTCCTTTGACGACAGCCCTTTTACATGCGATCATCACCTGAACAATATTACGATAGCCCCCTTTTTCCCAGGCCCCCTTCAAATCACGGGCCCTCCGGCCTTCTGCGCGGGATTCGAGTCCGCTGAGTTGACCGTAAATACGGACGGCTATGTTTTTAACAGTTTCCAATGGACTCCCAATATTTCAAATCAAATAACGCCTGTCACCATCAATGGGCCGGGCACCTATTCCCTTCAGGCGGTTGATCAGCAGGGCTGCCCTTTTACTGCTTCTGTTGTGGTGCCCCCGTCTCCCCCTATTTTGCCGATCTTTAATGCCCCCAAAATAATGTGTACGGAAAATGACACCGCTTTTATTTCCGTAACCCCCGCATTTGCCGCGTATCTGTGGTCGGATGGCCAGACCACAAATCCGGCGGTGGTCTACGGGCCTGGACTTTATGATGTAACAGTCACCAATATGTTCGGATGCACAGGTGCGGGAACGGTCGGTATTCAAAACGGCGACGTTGATGGTTTGGACATTTTAACCAACAAGGATAAATTGTGCCCGGGCGACTCAACAAGACTTACTTTAAACGGCCCGTATATTAAATACGACTGGTCGAACGGCGTGTCGGGATCTAATATAAAAGTATTCAGCCCCGGAACATACACGGTCACGGTTACCAATGTCAATGGTTGTGTGGGCATGGATTCCATTCCAATATTCCCTATTCCGACGCCCACAATCAATGTGATCACTCCGCCTTTCTGTGTCGGCGATAGTGCCACGCTTTCTGTGTCGGGCGGCTTGTTCAAGAGTTATCTCTGGTCAACCGGAGACTCCACGAGCACAATTACCGCCATTAGCCCCGGGGCATACGCGGTAACCGTAACTTCGGACACCTTGTGCCCTGCAGTGGACACCTCGATACTCACACTTTTTATTCCGCCAAACGCAACCATTGAAGCGCCGCCTCCATTAGATTGTATCAGCAATCTGGTTGTGCTGGACGCATCGAATTCCGACGACAGCACGTATATCGGGGTAAACTGGACCACTGTTGGCGGTAATATCATCGGTGGACAGGGGACGCTCCTGTTGTCCGTAAATGCGCCGGGCGATTATATACTGGAGTTGTACGACTCTACGACAACTTGTACCGCATACGATACCGTGACGGTGATCTCCATTCAGGCCCTTCCTCCCGTGACTGCCGGGCCGGATGCGTTGGTAAATTGTACTATAATGTCTGTCAATATTGGCCCGGCTTCTGCCCCGGGTGTTCCGAACCTTATCTACGCCTGGACAACTTCCAATGGCAATATCGTCGCCGGTCAATCCTCCTGGACTGCGCAAGTCAACGCGCCGGGAATCTACATCGTATCAGCCACGGATACCACCAATAATTGTATGTCCTTCGATACGGTCGTGGTTTCTCAGGACATTGGCCTCCCAACGCCGTTGATTGCCACGCCGGACTCCATCACCTGTGTCGTGAACTCCGTAGTGCTGGATGGCTCCGCAAGTATGGGCAATAACCTGAGCTATTTGTGGTCAACCGTGAATGGAAGCATCCTTTCCGGCGCTAATTCTTCCATGGCGACCGTAAGCCAGGCAGGTACCTACTCCTTGCTTATTACCAATCAAAGCAACGGTTGTACGGCAACTGCTTCGATCGAGGTCATTCAGGATGCCGACATCCCGCTGGCCAATGCTGCGCTCCCCGATACGCTGAATTGCTTAGTCACCCAGATAAGCCTGAACGGAATCGGCTCCACAACCGGAGGCAACATCAGCTACAGCTGGACTACCGCGAATGGAAATATCGTATCCGGGGCCACGACGCTTACGCCTGCCGTGAATCAGCCGGGGAGTTACCTGTTGACTGTTGAAAACAACTCCAATAGTTGCACGTCCACCTTTAATGTGGTAGTGCCGCAAGACATTCAGGCGCCCTCGGCAGATGCCGGCCCGACATTTACGCTAAACTGCAACGCCCCGAGCCTTCAACTGAACGGCGGCAATTCAAGCGCGGGTTCCTTTATGACCTACTTGTGGACCACGGCAAATGGAAATATTGTTTCGGGAGCGGCGACCACTACGCCGACCATTGATCAGGTTGGGAACTACATATTGCTGGTTACCAATACGAATAATGGATGTACTGCCTCGGCTACTACCACGGTGCTTCAAGATGTAGCGGCCCCGGTTGTGAGTATTGCTGCACCCGCCCGACTCGACTGCATATCAACCAGTATCGTCCTGGACGGAAGCAATTCGAGCCAGGGCATGCCCTTCCAGCTGTCCTGGACGGGTCCGCCAGGCGGAATTGTGGCCGGTGCCTCCTCGCTCCAGCCCACCGTGAACCTCCCGGGTACCTACACGCTAACAATTTCAAACCCGCAAAATGGCTGTGTGGACTCAATGGCTGTGCAGGTTTCACAAGACATTACGCCACCCACGCCGAATGCCGGCCCGGATGATCTGATCAATTGCTATACGCCGTCCATCGCAATAGGAGGCGCCACGAACCCTTCCGGGTCGAATTTTATCCTGTTGTGGACGACCACGAACGGAAGCATTGTTTCAGGCGCCGGCTCCAACTCGCCAACGGTTGATCAGGCAGGTACTTACACCCTGCTCATCACCAACACGGACAACGGCTGCACAGCCACCGACGACGCCATCGTTGCCGAAGATTTTCTCCAGCCAACTGCCAATGCCGGCCCGGGCTTCCAACTGAATTGCCAGCAAACCAGTTATGTACTGCAAGCCACGGCCGGACAGGGCATCAATCTGGCCTTTCAATGGACAACGCCGAGCGGAAATATCGTCTCCGGCGCCGGTACCCTCAACCCGACGGTAAATGCAGCGGGCGTTTACCAACTCTTAGTTACCAATCAGGACAACGGCTGTACGAATACCGCTTCAGTGACTGTCACACAAAGTGCGGATGTGCCTGTCGCCTCTGCCGGCTCGCCTCAAACGCTGACCTGCGCGATTACACAACTTCCCTTGAATGGCCAGGGATCGAGCGCAGGCGCCGGAATTACTTACGCCTGGACGACCTCGACCGGGACAATTGTAAGCGGGAATACCACCCTGAACCCGCTTGTAAGCGCTCCGGGTACCTACACGTTGCAGGTGTTTGATTCTAATAATAATTGCACCGCCATTTCGAGTGTAATCATCAATCAGAATATCGAGCAACCTGTCATTGACGCCGGCCCGGACGATACTCTTACTTGCACGGTGCTTAACCTGCCGTTGCAGGCTCAGGTACTCAGCTCCAGCAGCAACATGCTTCAATACAGTTGGAGCACGCCGAACGGAACAATCCTGTCGGGAGCCGGCACCAGCACGCCCCTCATCGGAAGCCCCGGCACGTACACACTCTTGGTCACCGATTTAAGTAATGGTTGTACGGCTACAGATCAGTTGACGGTCGCAAATGACGCAGTCGCGCCAATTGCACAAATTGCACCGGCACCGACGCTTACCTGCAGCCTGACGAATACCCCGCTGAATGGTACCGCCTCGAGCACTGGAGCAAACTTTACCTTCCTGTGGAGCACGGTGAACGGCAATTTTGTAGGGCAGCCTAATAGTCTGCAACCCACCGTAGATGCCCCCGGAACCTATACCCTGCTTATAACCAACACCTTGAACGGTTGCACTCAAACAGCTTCGGTCACAGTGCCGGAGGATGTTGCGCTTCCGGTAGCGGAAGCCGGAGCAACCGTCGTCCTGAACTGTAGCAATCCAAGCCTTTCCCTGAACGCTTCCGGCACAAGCACCGGCCCGAACTTCCAGTATCTATGGACTACGGCAAATGGTAAAATTGATAACGGTAATACCGGATTGACGCCCACCGTATCGCTGCCCGGAACGTACGTGTTGCTGGTAACAAACAACGCCAACGGGTGTACCTCAACGGATAATGTCCAGGTCTCCTCGGATATGCAGCTGCCGGTGCTTTCCAGCGTACCCCCCGGTTTGATTACCTGTATTTTAAAAAATGTGACCTTGCAAGCAACAGCGATGAACGCCGGAAACGCTCCGCTGTACCAATGGAGTACCCTGAACGGAAATATTGAGTCCGGGCAATCTACGTTAAACCCAACGGTAAACTCGGCAGGCGTCTATACGCTGTTGGTTACGAATACGACAAACGGGTGTACCGGTACCATTATGGTGACCGTTCAGGCTGATGTAACGCAGCCGAGTGTCAGCATAAGCAACCCCGGCCTTCTGACTTGTAGCGTCGCTCAGATCACATTGAATGCAAGCCCGTCTGCGGGTACGTCCCTGCAATGGACTACCCCGAACGGGAACATCTTGAGCGGCAGCACGTCCGCCAGCCCGGTCGTAGATGCGCCCGGAACGTATAATCTGCTGGTGACGAATACTACCAATGGATGTACTGCCTCGGGCAGTGTGCAGGTAATGCAAGAACAAAACATCCCTACGGGTTTTGATTTTGCGCTGACGCCGCCAAACTGCCTTGGCGAACAGGGTATCGTAGACTTCGGTTCAGTGCAGGGTGGCATCGGCCCTTACTTGTATTCTGTGGATGCAGGGCAGCATTTCCAGTCCCTGGCATCTTTTAAAAACTTGAAGCCGGGTACTTACACACTGGTCATTCAGGATGCCAATGGTTGTGAGGCGGAGACCACCTTGAACGTTCCGGAGCCTCCAATGCCGGGCGTCAATTTGCCCCCGGTGTTTACGATTCAATTAGGCGAGAACCAACTGTTGGAGCCGATACTGCCTCCGAGTTTTCCGATCAGTGCTATTGACTCGGTGGTTTGGAATCCATTGACTGACCTGAGTTTCTCCGGGACTTCGATTCAGGCACAACTTACGCCAACCGCCAGCCCCTTGAAACATACAAAATATACGCTCACGCTTTATACGGCGGAAGGCTGTAGCGCAAGTGCAAGTACGCAAATATGGGTAAAAACAAATCTGGACATTTATGCGCCCAACGTGATCAAGCCGGATGACCCGCAGAACCCGCAAAATGCGTATTTCACCTTGTACACCACCAAGACAGGTGTAGACAAGATCATCCAGCTACAGGTTTACGACCGATGGGGAACCCATATTTGGACAAAACAGAACTTCCAGCCCAACGACCCGACCGAAGGCTGGGATGGCTCGTACCGGGGTGAGGTGCTCAACCCCGGCGTATTTGTCTGGTGGGCTGAAGTATTGCTGATCAACGGGCAGAAAATACCTCTGGAGGGAGGGGTCACGATAGTGCGATGAAGCAGCTTATTAATTTTAATGTTAGCCGTTTGGAAGGCAAATCGTCTATCATTCGTATTGTCAATACGTTAGGCCCGGGGTAAGCCTCTTTCGATTGATTTTTCACACAGACGTTCCACAGACAAATAGCACAGACATACGCAGACAATTGACACGAGGTTCCGCGTATGTCTGTGCTATTTGTCTGTGGAACGTCTGTGTGAAAAAATATGCTTTCAGGTTTCAGAAAACAAAAGCATTCTGCCATCACAGCTCCATCACCGTCCCGCAATGTTTGCACGTCCGAGCCGCCAGATCGTTTTTAAAGGCCTCGATAGCCGCCTTGATCTGGGTGCCGATGTCGGTGAGCGGAAAACTGGCCTCGTGCAGTTTTTCGCCGCAGCCTTCGCAGTACCACATCAGTTTGTCCACTTCTTTGGGTCGGCGGGTACGCTCCATGACAAGGCCGACGGTATTGGCCGGGCGTTGCGGCGAATGCGGCACACGGGCCGGCAAGAGAAACATGTCGCCCTCGCGGATATCAATCGTTTCGGGCTTGCCGTCTTCGTTGATGATTTTGACCTGAATGTCGCCCTCCAATTGGTAAAACCACTCCTCGCCGTCTTCCCAGTGGTAGTCTTTGCGGCCATTCGGCCCGCCGACGATCATTACGATGAAGTCGTCGTTGCCTACATAGAGTTGTTTATTGCCCACAGGAGGCTGAAGGAGGTGCCGGTTTTCGTCAATCCATTTCTGGAGGTTGAACGGTTTTGCTATTGCCATGGCTGGTAGATTTTTTCTCCGACAAATGTACGCTCACCGCTTTGCATGCACCACATTGTCACTCCGGTTAAAAAAATGTGAGATGTGTTATTTCCCCAGTAAAAACAAAACCGGCACTTCCAGCCGTTTTTTCCAGGCGTTTTCCGAGTGATCTTCCCCCTCAAACACCCGCGTCATCCAGTTCGCTTCAGAAAATCCCTTTGCCCGCATGATGTCGTCGGCTTGTTTCTGGAACGGCGGGTACAAGGCATCCAGCGTGGCAGTGCCGTGATCGAAATAGATTTTGTGCATTGCGGGATCGGGCAGATTTTTTTTCAAATACTGCATGAATGCCCCCGGCACGGGGTTGTTTTCTGCCCGGAAAATGCCCGTCCAGTGGGTGGACAGGCAGGCCGCGCCACCGAATACTTCCGGGTATTCACAAATGGCGTACAAGGAAATCAGCCCGCCCATGCTGGAACCGGCGATGATGGTATGGCTCTGATCTTTGTGCGTGGAAAACTCCTTGTCCACAAACGGCTTGAGTTCCCGGACAAGAAATTTCAGGTAACTGTCGGACTGGATTTTCCCGGAGAACAGCGGGTTGTTCGCGCTGCGGTATTCCTTCAGGAGCGCCTTTCGTCGGGATTTGGGAAGCGCCTCGTAGGGTTTTTGCGGGAAATACTCGGTGTGGCGTTTCGGGGCGTTGTTCCAGATACCCACCACGATGCAGTCGCGGATTTTGCCTTCGGCCTGCAGCCGGCCCAGGGTTTCGTCCACGCCCCACTCCTGTTTGTTCCAGGTCGTGGCGGCATCGAAAAGCATCTGCCCGTCGTGCATGTACAACACGGCGTATTTTTTCAACGAATCGTAGCCGACGGGCAGCCATACGTCCACCGTGCGTGAATCCACGAAGCGGGAGGGAAATTTTTCAAAGCGCCGGAGTGTGCCGGCGGATAATTCGGGCTGTTGAGCGCCGGCGGCAAGTGTGCCGAAAATCGGTAGCAGGCAAAGCAGTTTCAGGTACATAGCGTTCCCTTTTGGGAGCGCAAGTTACGCGATGTCCACCGTCAACAGTACGCGAAAGGTGTCGTCTTTTTGCTCGATGTCAAGGGTGTGATGGTCGGGATAGAGCAGTTCCAGTTGCCGGCGCACGTTGACGAGGCCGATTCCGCCTTCCTGGTCTTTCGAGTGTGCAGTTTCAGGTACACTGTTTTCTACTGCAAATTGAATGCGGTCTGTCAGGGTGGTCAATTCGATACGTATCCAGCCGTGGGCGCGGTCTTCGATTTTACTGTGTTTGAACGCGTTTTCTACAAAGGGAATCAGCAGCATGGGCGCGATGGTAAGGCCCGGGCGCGACTCGTCAAGATGCACCTCCACATTCAGGCCCCGGCTGTCCTTGAGCAGATTCAGGTCAATAAAATGCCGCAGGTACTCGATCTCCTTGCCCAGTGGGACGTGGTCGGCTTTGCAGTCGTACAGCATGTAGCGCAGCATGCCGGAAAGTTTGAGCAAGTTGTCGGACGCCTTGTCGGACTTGATGACGGTGAGTGCGTAGATGTTGTTGAGGGCGTTGAACAGGAAGTGCGGGTTGATCTGGGACTTCAGAAATTTGAGTTCTGCCTCTAATTTTTCGCTGCGAAACTCGGTGGCTTCGCGTTCCTTGCGATTGGCGTATCCGGCCACTTCGTACAGGGCGCTGCCGATCAGGGCCGTGAAATAGGGCATAGCCATGCCGATGTATTTCATGCTGCTGCGGGCGCCCGGGTTGCCGTGCCCGGGGCTTTGCCCGGGCGTGCGCGGGCGGGTGAAATGTTCGGCCCAGGGAGCAGCGTCCCAGTCCACCAGCAGGACTATCGCCACCAGCAGTGCCAGCCCGGCAGCGATGTAGGCGGCTTGTTTTTTGTTGAAATACAAGCGGGGAAGCAGGATTTCCACATTAGCCCACACGACGAGCGCGATACCGGCCAGAACGACCGTGCTTCGAACTACAAGGCGTTCGGTATTATCCCAATTGCCGGCCAAGGCAAGGGGCACCAATACCCAAAGGGCGCCCCAGAACAGAATTTGCAGTCCGGTATTTCGTCTTGGAAATTGCATGGGCGCAAAAGTGATGAACGCGCGCAAGGCGCCCAAGTATTCTCAACAAACAAGTCGCATTCCACTCCCAACGCTCGGAACAGCCGAATGAAACCTGTAACGCACCTCAGGATTCTTCTGGAAAGGAAATAACTTTGCCAACCTTACGAGATAAAATCCTGACGCAGTATGTGGAATCCGGAACATTTGGACCTTTTAAAATCAGGCGTAGAGCAGTGGAATGCCTGGCGGACTAAAAACGAAGACATTTGTCCGGATTTGAACGATGCCGACCTGAATGGTGTCGATTTGAGCGGCGCAAACCTGAGTGGCGCCCAGCTCTTTGCTGCCGAATTAAAGGCAACCAATCTTTCTCATGCCGATTTGAGCAAGGCGAATTTGTACCATGCCGGCCTCCAGGGCGCCAACCTGAACCGGGCCGATCTGACGGATGCCAACCTAAGCAATGCGGAGCTGGAAGGGGCCGATTTGCGCAATACCCGGCTGGTGGGTACCTGCCTGGAACGCGCCAACCTGAGCAAGGTACAACTCGAGTATGCCATGTTGCAACTGGCCAACCTGCGCGGCGCCAACCTGGAGGCAGCACACCTTTGCGACACGGATTTTTGCGATGCCGATTTGCGCGACGCCAATCTGAATCAGGCCGACTTGGCCAACGCCTATCTGTGGAATGCAAATCTCCGCGGGGCGCTGTTGAAGGGGGCACTCCTGACCAATGCCAAACTGAATGGGGCTTTTTTAAATGGGGCTGACCTGAGCGGCGCCAACCTGAACGCTGCCGATCTGACGCAAGCCGTGCTCATTGACACCGATCTGACGGGGGCTAACCTTTACGGCGCTAAAATTTACGGGACTTCGGTGTGGGATATTAAAAAAGAAGGCCTGATTCAGCATAACCTGGTGATTACGCCGGAAGGGAAAGCGGAGATAACGGTAGACGACCTCGAAGTGGCCCAATTCATCTACTTCCTGCTCAACAATCAAAACATCCGCAATGTGATTGACACCCTTACGTCCAAGGCTGTTTTGATTTTAGGGCGCTTTACGGCAGACCGGAAACCGCTTTTGGATGCCATCAAAGATGCCCTTCGTGCCCGCAATTACCTGCCCATTCTGTTTGATTTTGAAAAGCCGGCCAGCCGCGACCTGACCGAAACGATCTCGATTTTGGCGAAAATGTCGCGTTTTGTTATTGCCGACCTGACCGACGCGAAGAGTATCCCGCAGGAACTGAGCCATATCATACCCTTCTCGCCTTCGCTGCCGGTATTGCCCATTATTCTGCAAAACCAACAGGAATACGCCATGTTTGAGCATTTCAGAGCCTACCCCTGGGTGTTGCCGTTGTATGCGTACGAAACACCGGAGTCCATGCTGGCTGAACTAATGGAACGGGTTATTGAGCCGGCGGAACGGAAGGTTGGGGAATTGGGGTCGGGAGGGAGGTAGGGTTGTGATGGGCGCACTATCAAAATCTGTGCATCAAAACACGGCAACGACGCTCTGAAAACTTGTCGTACTTTTGTACAAAAATTCCGAATTTATGTACCATCGGCTGACATTCGAGGCGATTGAGGCCCATTTGCCCAAAAAGCAGGTAACTGTAATCACGGGTATGAGGCGCGTGGGCAAAACCACCGCCATCAAGTACCTGCTCAACAAAATCGAGCATCAAAACAAGTGCTACCTTGACCTGGAGCGCATCGAATACCGGCACTTGTTCAATCAGCCATCATATGCCGATATTGAGCGGGGGCTGGTACAGTTGGGTATTGACTTCTCCAAGCCTGCCGTAATTGCCCTTGACGAGATTCAGTTGGTTAAAAACCTGCCGAGCGTGGTCAAAAGCCTTTACGACACGTACGACGTGAAGTTCATCGTGTCGGGTTCCAGTTCGTTCTATCTCAAGAACCATTTTGCCGAAAGCCTCGCCGGGCGAAAAAAAATTTTTGAAATGTGGCCCCTCGACTTCCGGGAGTTTCTGGAGTTTAAAGACGTTTATCGCCCACAGGTCGAACTTGAAAAAGGCAAGCCTTTTCTGCGGACATTCTACGACTTGTATGCCCGCCACTACGAGGATTATATCCGATATGGCGGTTTCCCCGAGGTGGTGTCTGCCGAGAGCGACCAGGACCGGGAAGATTACCTTTCCGACATCATCAACTCCTACATTGAGTTGGACATCAAACTGCTCTCTGATTTTGAAATGACGGATTCGCTTTACAAACTGATACTGCTACTGGCCGCTCGCTCGGGCAACAAAGTAGATTTCAGCAAGATTGCCAGCATCATCGGGATCAATCGGCACAAGGTCAAAGACTATATTTCACTGTTAGAGCACACCTATTTTATCCGCCTGGTCAGGCCCCTGGCCAAAGGCATTGACAAAGAATTGACCAGCCAACCCAAGGTCTATTTTACGGACACGGGTATTCTCAACAGATTGGGCAAGGGCCTTTCCAGCGGGCAGGTGTTCGAGAATGCCGTTGCTAACCAGCTTGCTCGACTTGGCGAGTTGAACTATTTTGAAAAATCAAGGAGCCTCGAAATTGACTTCGTGCTCAACGGCCACACCGCTTACGAAGCAAAGGAAACGCCCACACCGCAGCACCTTTACGCAATGCGCCAAAACGCCGGAAATATCGGCATTCAAACCTGCTATCTTCTGGGCCGTTATCCTCCAGCGTCCGGCTTCGCCGATTTTCTGTGGGGTGGGAATATTTTCTGAATGTACCGCGAGCGCCCCGGCAATATGAATCGTCGGATGGGCGGAACTAACCCTCCGTATTTCGGCCGGGGGTGGCTTACTGCGCCCCGAACAC
>JAEUUV010000345.1 GCA_016787285.1 Saprospiraceae bacterium
CCGTACAGCCATTAGCCGGGTTAGTGGCTACCACCGTGTAAACACCAGGCAATGACACGATCGGATTTTGCTGGTTGGAAGTGTATCCATTCGGGCCGGTCCATTGGAACACGCTATTCGGAGGAACCACAGATACCGAAAGCGTCACATTCGGATTGGAGCAGGAGATAGCGCCGCCGGTGGCGACCACATTCGGCGCTACAACATCCTGTGTGACCACTGCGTCGGCAAACGAGGTGCAGCCGTTTGCAGGGTTGACGACCATCAGGGTGTAAACTCCCGGGACCGACACGACGGGATTTTGCTGGAAAGACTGGAACCCGCTCGGGCCGACCCAAGTGAAGGTCACACCGGGAGTTTGCGACGAACCGGAGATGGTAATTTGCACTTGGGCGCAAGTGAGCGTTCCTCCGGTAACCGAAATATCCGGTTGGGCCATGTTCTGGAACACGGAGGTCGAAGCCGTGGCGGTGCAGCCGTCGGAAGGGTCGGTGATCGTAAGCATGTACAAGCCGGGGTTCACGACTGTTGGGGTTGGCTGATTCGAAGTGAATCCGCCCGGCCCGCTCCAGGCGTACGTGGCGGCGGGAATGTTGGACGAACCTTGCAGCGTCACCTGTGGATCGTTGCAGGTGAGGGTCTGATTCGGGCCGGCACTGGCGGTGCATTGGGCATTGGCGGTGTGGTAGCCAAGAAGGAGCAACAGGGCGGTAAAGATTTCTTTTTTCATGCGTCAGGACTTTTCACAGTGTACTTGATGCTGCAAAAGTGCGGGGCGCTGTTCGGGTGTGCAAAGACAAAAAAACGGGATTGTAGCGGATAATTGTCTGATGAATTTTCTAAACAATTGGCTTTTAATTTTTTAAAAAACCCATTTAAACACGATTGTAAAAATAGCCTCATTTTTATCTGGACGTTTTTGTCGGTTATTGAGCGGACTGCGGACTTTGATGCGACTGTTTTGGCAGGTATTGCCTTTGCAGGCAACGACGATAGGTATGCGCTGTGGTTTCTCCCCGACTCCAGGTGTGCGCTTTTTTTCAACAATCGCCCGCTTCCACATTCTTCTTACCTTGGCCTCAAATTTCAAGGGTACAGTGAAAACCGACTTCCGTCCCTGTGTACTTGTCCTGCTGTTCGCCGGGCTGTCTGTCTGCCTGCCGGCCCAGCAGGGGAAGATATTTTTCAATCGAATCGGCATCGAAGACGGCCTGCCGCAGGGGCATATTTTTTCCATGACGGAAGATAGTCAGGGATTCCTCTGGTTTTGCACCCTCGGCGGTTTGGCCAAATACGACGGTTACACGTTCACCAACTACGTCAGTGACGGACGAGACAGCACCGCTATTTCGGCTTCATTTGTGTACAAAATCATCGAAGACGGCAAAGGGCGTTTCTGGGTGGCTACCCAAAACGGTTTCAACCGCTTCGACAGGCGTACCGGCAAGTTCAAGCACTATTTCCACGATCCGGCCAACCCGTATAGCCTGAGCGACGACCGCATCCACGACGTGCTGGAAGACCGGGAAGGTCGAATTTGGTTGGCCAACTCCACAGGGGTTGACCTGTTCGACCCCGAAACGGAGCGCTTCACCCGTTTCAACAACGAGCCGATCGGGTTTGACCGGCATGCGCCAAAACTGTACGCACACACGGACGGCACACTGCTCGTGGGGGCGCCCAAAGGCTTGTTCCGGGTAAACCCGAAAGCATCTATGCTGGAGCGTTTGCCGCTGGGTCTGAGCGAAACGCTGGATGTCCGGTTTGTGACCGGGAGTTCAACCGGGCATATCTGGCTGGCCACCGCAACCGGCTTGTGGAAAGTACATCCCGGCACGTTCAAGGCCGAACGTATTCCGCTCGATTTGCCCGACGACGCACTGGTTTCCCTGATCGAATACACTAAAGGCATACTCTGGATCGGTACCGAACACCACGGGGTACTGTGCTACGATATTCGCGCCGGTCGTGTTACGCAGCATTTTCAAGCGCGGCCTGAAGACCCGGAGGGGTTGCACTACAACGTGATCTACTCCTTTCTGGAAGACCGTTTTCACGACCTCTGGATCGGCACGTTCAACGGGGTGAGCCGCATCAATCCGGCAGCTCAAAAATTTCAACTGTACCAGAACGCGACGGGAACCGATAACCGGAAAAACTACATCCTGCGTATCATCGAAGACAGGGCAGGCAAGGTGTGGACCAACACGATGGACGGCATTTTTGTACGCCGGAAACCTGATGAAACACCCTATCCTGTGCTCTTGCCACCGGCCTTCAAGCCCGGTTTCTGTACCGTATCCAAATTTGCGAACGACCGGAACGGCATGCTGTGGTTTGGAGTAAACGACGAGGGTCTGTACCGCCACAATCCGTTCACCAACCGGACCGAACGGGTGTTCGACAGCAAGCGACTCGGCACAGAGTATATCGGCATCATCGTGGCCGACCGGTTTCACCCGGACCGTATCTGGTTAGGCACCCGAAAAGGTCTCTGCCTGCTCAACAGCAAAACCCTCGATACGATCTGGGCTTACCCGAATACCTGGCTGCCGGGTCTGAAAAGCAACACAGTGCCGTATCTGGCACAAGCGTCGGACGGCAAACTTTGGATACGGTGTCTGAACGAATATTTTCAGTTTGACCGAAAAACCTGGACGGCACGGCCTTTAAATGTTCGAGACAAACAAGTGCATGGCGAAATCCGGGCAACTGCATTTACAGAAGATGCCCTTTGGCTGACCAAGGACAACGGAATGGTGCGCCTTGACTTGAAAACGCTGAACATTCGCCATTACACTACCGCCGACGGCATCACGCAGGCAGACCTCGGGGCTATGCTTGCTTGTCCTGACGAAAAAATCTGGATGGCGAGCCAGAACTACCTCATCCGCTTTGATCCTGCTACCGGAAAATTTAATAACTACAACCTGCTGAAAGAAGCCAAGGAGTTCAATACCCGAAGTGCCTACCGCGCACCCGACGGTCGCCTGTACTTCGGCGGAGTCAACGGATTTGTGGCTTTTTATCCTGACCGTATTCCACAGGACACTTCAAAACCCAGGATGGTGCTGACCGGAATTTCGGTGCTGAATAAAATGGTGAATCTGGGTACCGCACCGGAATTTGTCCGAAAAATCAAACTCCGACACACCGACAACGTGTTCACCTTTCACTACGCCGGCTTGCAGTACACCGCTCCGGATGCCCTGCGATACCGGTACAAAATGGAACACTTCAATGCGGACTGGCAGGATGCCCACGCCAAACGCGACGCCACCTACACCAATCTTTCGCCGGGCAAGTACGTTTTTTGGGCCGATGTGGCCAATACAGACGGTGTGTGGTCGGGCAATCCACTAAAAATCGAGGTCATCATCGAACCGCCGTTCTGGTTGGAGTGGTGGTTTTTTATGCTGCTCGCCCTGCTTTGCGGCGGCATCGGGTACGCCCTGATCCAAAACCGGCAAAATGCCCGCCGCCTTGCCCGCGAAAAGGAACTGGCCGAACAAAACGCCCGCTACAAAAGCCAGTTTTTGGCTAATATGAGCCACGAAATCCGCACCCCGATGAACGCAATTATCGGGTTGAACAAACTCCTGCTGGATTCGGGCCTGAACGAAAAACAGCGGCAGTATGCCAAAGCCATCGCCCAGTCGGGTGAAAACCTGCTCTGGATCGTAAACGACATCCTTGATCAGGCCAAAATAGAAAGTGGAAAATTTTCCTTCGTGGAACGCCCCTTTGAACTGGATGTGCAACTCGAACAACTGCGCAACCTGTTCCTGCACAAGGCCCTCGAAAACCAGATTGAGTACAGCATTCATACAGCGCCCGATGTACCCAATCGCCTGCTCGGCGATCCGCTCCGGCTCCAGCAGGTGCTGACCAACCTGGTGGGCAACGCGATCAAATTCACCCGCGAAGGGTCGGTGCGGCTTGAGGTGTCGCTGGCGGAAAAAACCGAGTCTGAAGCGTGGTTGCGCCTCACGGTGCAAGACACCGGCATCGGCATCCCCGCTGAAAAACTTGACCTTATTTTTGAAAGCTTTGAGCAAGTGGACGGCGAGGATTATGCCGGCCAGCGCGGCACCGGGCTTGGTTTGTCCATTGCCCGTCAAATGGTGGAGCAGCAGGGCGGCACTATTTCCGTGCAGAGCACGGTGGGCAAAGGCGCTACGTTTACGGTTTTGTTGCCGTTCAAAATCGCTCGTGGCCCGGCCCCGGTCATCGTCCGACCTGCCGGCAGCGAGCACCATTTGAAAAACTTGAAAGTGCTCATCGTCGAAGATGCCTATTTCAACCAGATGCTGGCCCTGGAATTGCTGAAAAAACACATCGAAGGTGTGGTGGCGGACATTGCGGAAAACGGCCTTGTCGCCCTCGAAAAAATCCGCCAAAAAAATTACGACCTGGTGCTCATGGATGTAAAAATGCCCGTCATGGACGGCTACGAAGCCACCCGGGCGATTCGGAAAATGCCGGGCGGCATCGGTCGGGTGCCCATTCTGGCGCTAACGGCCAATGCTATACCCGAGCAGTTAGAAAAATGCCGCGCTGCCGGCATGGACGACTGCATCACCAAGCCCATTGACAGCGAGGAGTTGCTGTTGAAAATTGAACGACTGACGGCGGAGCGCCAAAAGGAATAACCCGCATTTATCCCCTGCGATTTTTGCCCTGAAATTTCCAATTCTGAAAACCGGTTTTGCCGTCTCGAACATTCGCGGGAATTTCGTGCGCTAATCCGATTCTCGTACCATCCGTGTAAAAACACCACCATGCTCAAACTTTTACCGCAACCCGCCAAGGCATTTTGCCCGGCAATTCTGTTTTTGCTCCTTCCTTTTCTGGCCGTTTCGCAAAGCAGCAAAATTGATCCGGCTTTGTGGCAACGCATGACCGAAGATCCGACCGTTTATCAGGGCGTAATCATTGACCTCGCCGACCAGGTGGATACCCGTGCCATGCTGGCCGCCTTTGAGGCCGAACGCACCCCGCTCGCCGAGCGCTCGTACCAAGTCATTACCCAATTGCAGACAAAAGCCGATGCCACCCAGCCCGCTGTGTTTATGCGGTTGGCGCAACTCGAAGGGGCGGACGCCGGCAGTATTTATCCGGTTTGGATCGCCAATTCGATTTTCGTCCGGGCCAACGCCGCCGCTATTGTCCGCATGGCCGACTGGCCGGAGGTCGGGACATTGCTTTGGAATGCCCCCGTGGAAATCATACAACCTGTCAGTAAGGAAGTAGTGGCTGCCGGCCCGAACGGAAAAGAGCCGGGTCTTGGCGCGATAAAAGCGCCGTTTATGTGGAACCTCGGGTACACCGGCTATGGCCGCAAGGCCTTGGTGATTGACACCGGCGACGACGGCGACCACCCGGCTTTGATCAGCAATTTCTGGGGAAACCAGGTGCCGGTGGCCCAGGCCTGGAACGGCAGCAAATACCCCGAGGACTGCTCGGAGCACGGCACACACGTCACCGGAACCGTTTGTGGACTTGACCGTAAAACCAACGACACCATCGGAGTGGCTTTCAATGCGCACTGGATGGGCGGTCCCATGCAGTTCCCCGTAGGCAGTGATCTTGGTTGTGCAAGATCGTTCAGCCAGACGGTTTTTTCCAATATAGCCACCATGCAGTGGGCCATCAACCCCGACGGCAACGCCGGCACAACCGCCGATCAGCCCGATGTGATCAACTGTTCCTGGCGTTCGCCAAACTTCGGCTGCGGTATCACGCAGGCCATCAACGTACTCAATGCCGTGGAGGCGGCAGGCATCGCCGTCGTATGGGCGCAAGGGAACGAAGGCCCTGCTGCCGGCACGGTTTCCTCGGGTGCAGCCATGAACATGGATTTGGTCAACACCTTTTCAGTGGGCGCTATTGACGGCGCAAATGCAGCCTTCCCGATAGCCGATTTCTCGAGCCGCGGCCCCACTCCCTGTGGCGGCACGGGTGCATTGCTCATCAAACCGGAGGTGTGCGCGCCAGGCGTGTCCGTCCGTTCATCCACTCCCAACGGCACCTATCAGTCGTTCAACGGCACCTCCATGGCAGCGCCGCACGTAGCCGGAGCCGTCGTGCTGCTTCGCGACGCATTTCCGTACCTGTCGGGCATTCAGATCAAACTGGCGCTTTATAATTCGGCAATTGACCTCGGCGCCGTCGGCGAAGACAACAACTACGGCAAAGGCATGATCAACCTCGAAGCAGCCTACAACTACCTGGTTTTACAGGGAAACACCCCGGTGGCGCCGCCCGCTTCCGACCGCGATGTGGTCACCATTGATGTCAACGTAGCCGGTCGCTGTATTGGCCCGGTCGCTGCTACGGTCACGTTTGAAAATGCCGGTACACAGCCTGTTACCAGTCTTCAAATCCAGTACGGCATCGAAGGTGGCGCCCCGCAAGTTTTCAACTGGAGCGGCTCTCTGGCGCCCAATACGTTCACCACCGTCACCTTGCCCGACCTGAGCGGGGTCACCCCCGGCGACCGGATTTATGTAGTTGAACTGCTCAGCCCCAACGGTCAGGCCGACCCGCGCCCCCTGAATAACCGCTTCCGGCGACCGTTTACCATGGCCAACGAAAACTACCCTTCCGCCGCCGTTACCGTGCAGCAAATGCAGCCTTTGTGCACCGGCAGCCGGGCACTGCTGGAATACACCGGCACCCTCCTGCCGCAAGAGAAAGTCCAGTGGTACACCTCGTCGGTAGCAGTCAACCCGACACTTGAGGCCCTGCAGTACCTCACACCGCCCCTTTCCCTCAACCCCTCGTACTACGTCAGCACCTCCGGTGTGTACAAGGTCGGGAAGGTTGACCTCACCGGAACCAGCAACGGAAATTCCGCCGACGGAGCACTGGTATTCAATGCCGGCAAGCCGTTTGTCCTGAAGTCCGCTAAAATTTTTGCGGATCAGACGGGCGTGCGCGTGGTTAAACTGCTGGATCGCGACGGGAATACCATCGCCACTAAAAATTTGATTGTCACACAAACCGGCGAACAACGCGTTACGCTGAATATGAATATTCCTGTAGGCGATGCCATGCGCCTGAGCGTAGGTACAAATGCGCTGAAATTTGTGCTTTCGCCCACCGGCTATCCGTACTCGGTGCCCGGTGTGGTCAATATTTACGCCGGCAGCCCACCCGGCAGCAGCGGTACCACCACGTTGTACTATTACTACCTTTTTGATTGGGAAATCGAGGTGCCGTCGGTGTGCGGACGCGTGCAGGTGCCCATTCAGGTCAGCACGCAAACGGCTCCTGCCGTGAGTTTCAGTACCTCCGCCGATACGACGTACCTCTCCGGCGGCGGTCAGATTGTCTGTACCGACCAAACCGCAGGCGCCGTTTCGCACTACTGGACGTTTGGCAACGGCCAAACCAGTAACGCCTCCGCCCCCACTGCCACGTACGCACAAACCGGCAACTACCTCGTGCGGCTGATTTCAGCCGTCTCGAACGGCTGCTCGAACGTGGCGGAGAAAAATATCGTCGTATTGCAAACCTCTTCGGCTTCCGATTTACCGGGGAACCTTAGCGGCAATGTTTTGCTGTACCCAAATCCGGCGAACGAGGAAGTTGTCCTGGCAATTTCAGAATTCAAACCGGGCGTCTTGGAACTTGGAATCGTTGATATGTTAGGCCGGACGGTACGGAGCGTCAGCACCGCCGGTTTTACCGCCGATAAAATGCTTCGGATTGACGTAGCCAACCTTCCTTCGGGCATGTACACGGTGCTGCTTTCTATGGAAGGGAAGCCTTACTGGAGTGGGAAATTTTTCAAAAACTAAAATTTTCACCCTTCCGAGTGCAATGCCAGCCGATTACCCTCGGAGTCCAGAAACACAGCCATGTACCCGTGTTCGGGCGAAATCTGCGTCTTGGGCCGGAGCACCTGCCCACCCGCCGGCCCGATCCGGTCGAGCACGAGTTGCAGGTCGGGGTTGGCATTCAGGTAGATGAGCGGGCCGTGCGTGTCGCTTGGCCGGTATGAGTCGTGGCGGCAGAGTGCAGCGCCGACTTCGCCATGCGGAAAAATGCCCATCTGGAGACCGCCCAAATCCAGAATCTCGATGTCCATCTGAAAAATGGTGTCGTAAAATCGTTTGGCGCGCGGGAGGTCGGTGGCCGGAATTTCAAACCATGTAGCCCAAGGTTTCATACGTAGTAAAGTTTAGTTCGATCAAAAAAACGGAGTTCCGGATGTGTCTTGTTTGTTTGTTTGAAAAAAAATATTTGACCAGCCTCCGGGCCGTTTTTCTTGTTGTTTTTGCCTTGGGCCTGAGCAACCACTCGGCTGCTCAGGTGGAAGAACCGGCCACCGGCGAATTGCTCGAAAATTTTTTTCGCGACAACGAACAGGCCTCCGAATCGGACGTGCAGATGTTTCTTGAATACCTGGAAACCCTGCGCCAACGCCCGCTCGACCTGAACCGGGCTACACGGGAAGAGTTGTTTGCCTTGCGGTTGCTCAACGAAATCCAGATCGAAAACTTTCTGCGCTACCGCGAGCAGTTCGGACCGCTGCTGAACGAATATGAACTTCAGGCGGTACCGGCCTGGGAATTGCCCGACATCCGGCGCATCCTGCCCTTCGCAAGGGTGAATACCGGTCTGGATACGCGCAATATTTCCGTCTGGCGCGGTTTCACAGAAGGGGAAAACGAATTGTTGCTGCGCTGGGGTCGCCCCGACCCGCCGATTTACAACACTGCCAACGCCGAAGGAGCGCCGAACATCTGGGCTGTACGCTACCGGCATTCGTTCGACAACCGGCTGCGGTTTGGTTTTACTGCCGAAAATGACGCGGGCGAGGCATTTTTCAGCGGAAGTAACAAGCACGGGTTCGATTTTTACAGCGCCCACCTGTTTGTGCAAAACGCCTCCCCTGCCCTGCAAACACTCGCGCTCGGCGACTACTCCGCCAGGATGGGGCAAGGCCTGCTCCTGCAAACGCGTTTTGCTGCCGGGAAAACCGCCGAAACTACCAGCATTGCCCGCGGCGGCGGGCGTATCGGCCCGTATGCTGCCTTTGGCGAGGCATTTTTCCTGCGCGGCGCGGCCGCAACGATCAACCTCGGGAAGCACTGGGAAATCACCGCGCTTGCCTCCTGCCGCCGCCGCGACGGGAACATATCGGCGCCTGCCGACACTACCGATCAGGACTTTCCCGAAGTGGCGTTCACTGCGCTGCAACTCTCGGGCCTGCACCGCACGCCGGCAGAAATTGAAGACGAAAATGCGATTCAGGAATGGGTGGGCGGGTTCGCGGCTACGCACAAATGGAAAAACGGCCAGGTATCGGTTAACGGTCTGCACATCCGCTACGACAAACCCTGGCAACCGGCGATCGCGCCCTACCGGAGGTTTGTTTTTCAGGGCGACCGGCTCAGTGGCGTCAGCGTGGACTATAACTGGCGCCAACGCAACTGGTACGCCTTCGGCGAAATAGCCCGCAGCGACAACGGCGGCATGGCGGCTCTGAACGGCCTGCTGTTCGCAGCCGACCGCCGGGTGACACTGGCCGTTTTGCACCGCAGCCTCGGGCGCGAGTACCAGTCGGTGTACGCCGCGCCGTTTGCCGAAACCTCCGGGGCGAGCAATGAGCAGGGCCTGTACATCGGCGCCGACGTCCGCTTCGGGCGTACCTGGCAAATCAATGCTTACGCGGATGTGTGGAAACACCCTTGGCTGCGTTTCGGGGTAAATGCCCCTTCGCGCGGCAGCGAATACCTTGGCAGGATCATCTGGAACCCCAAGCGCGGGGTGTCGGTGTATGCGCTATGGTTTATGGAAGTCAAGGAACGCAACGGAACAGGTGAAGCAACAGGCTTGGTGGAAAACCGGCGCAGCCGCTTGCGCTTGCACGCGAGTTACAAAGTCGGTTCGGGTGTGGAATTGCGCAGCCGGATCGAGTGGACGGGATTTGAGGCACTGCCTCAACCGCGCTCCAGAGGGTATCTGGCGTATCAGGAGGCAGTGGTGCGGCCCTTGGGGTCGCCGGTATCGGGCACCGTTCGGTTTGTGATTTTCGATACGCAGGACTACGATGCACGGGTGTACACGTTTGAAAATGACCTGTTTGCCGCCATCAGCATACCCGGATTTGCGGGACGCGGCTCCCGGTATTTCCTAAATCTGAACTGGCGGGTCAACGACTGGTTTCGCCTCGAAGCACGTGTGGAACAAACGATTCAGCGCATCGCAGCCAGCGAATCCGGGCAAACCGGGCGTTTCAGCGAGTGGAAATTGCAGGCCCGGTTCAAGTTTTAGGGAGCTAACCGTTGACGGCCTCCACGCCGACGATCTCCGGAATTTTCCCTTTGATCGCTTCGGCGATGCCGGCACGCAGCGTCATGCCGGACATGGCGCAGGACTCGCACATGCCCATCCAGCGGATTTTTACATGCATATCGTCGGTCACATCCACCAATTCCACGTCGCCGCCGTCCACCCGGAGGTGAGGCCGTACGGCACCCAAGGCATCTTCTATACGTTGGAGCAATATCTCTTTCTCGTTCTCTTGCATTTTCTGCATTAATTTTTTGCAAAGGTACAGGCCGCAAACAGAAAAGCGGGCCTATTGCTTCAACTTGTCCTGAAACTTCTCGCGAAACTTTTTCACTTTCGGACCCACCACGTACACGCAGTAAGGCTGGGAGGGGTTGTCGCGGTAGTAATTCTGGTGGTAATCTTCTGCTTTGTAAAACTTGTCGAGCGGGCTGATTTCCGTCACAATCGGGTCGTCCCAGAGTTCGGCGGCAGCGATTTTTGCGGCTTCGGCAGTGGCTTTTTGTTCGGCATTGTGGTAAAAAATGACCGAGCGGTACTGCGTGCCTGCATCGTTGCCTTGGCGGTTGAGCGTAGTTGGGTCGTGGGTGGTGAAAAACACTTCGAGAATTTCCGCAAACGAAACAATTGCAGGGTCATACGTGATTTGGGCGACTTCGGCATGGCCGGTGGTGCCGGTACAAATTTCGCGGTACGTCGGGTTGGCAATACGACCGCCCGAATACCCGCTTTCCACTTTGAGCACGCCGTTCAGTTCCTGGTAAACGGCTTCGACACACCAGAAGCAGCCACCACCCAACGTAGCGACTTCGGTTTTTCCACTTCCCGACTGTGCCGAAACGGTCGGGGCAGATGGTTGATTCATGAGCATGGCATTGTCTTTTTTGGGCGCTTCCTGGGCAAAATGACAGGATGCGCCGAGTACGGAAAAAGAAAAAAGCAAGAGAGTTTGTTTCATGGTCTGCATTCTTTGCTGCCTATAACAGCGCAAACACCAACTGTGTTTTTCCGCCGAAGATTCAGCCTGTCGGAAGTCGTCTGACCGACAAGTTCACACCTATCTTTGCCGCCCATTCGTACTTCCCAAATCGTAAATTGTACTTCGTAAATCCATGTTCCCGAACCGCCCGCTCATCCTTGCCTCCAAAAGTCCGCGCCGCAGCCAGTTGCTGCGCGAAGCCGGTTTTGATTTCAGCGTTCACGGCCTTGATGTGGACGAAAGTTTCCCCGACGACATGCCTGTGGAAGAAGTGGCCGAGTACCTCGCCCGGCGCAAGGCACTGGCAGGTCGTCACCTGATTCATGGGCGTGAGATTCTGCTCTCCGCCGATTCGGTGGTGATCCTGAACGGGAAGATTTACAACAAACCGGAAGACTACGACGACGCCTTTCGCATGATCCGCCTGCTTTCAGGCGCGCAACACACGGTCATAACCGGGGTTTGCCTGCTCGCTGTCGAGCAGGAACGCTCGTTTTCCGACCGCTCGGAAGTGCATTTTGAACCGTTGAGCGACGAAGAAATTGACTACTACATCCGCTCCTGCAAACCCTTCGACAAAGCAGGTGCCTATGGGGTGCAGGAATGGATTGGGCTGTGCAAGATTCGCCGCATCGAAGGTTCTTACGCCAATGTGATGGGGCTACCTGTGCACCGGGTTTATGCCGAATTGCAGCACTTTCGTGAAGCAAATGACTAAACGCCGCCGTGTGCGTGCTACTTTTGCCACCGCCATGCGGAACAAGCCGCCGCTACCTGCTTTACCATGACAGAACAACCCGCTCCCAAACAACACATCCGTTTGCCCCTGTTGCTCGCCGCCGTGCTTGCCGTCGGCATGTTTATCGGACAGCAACTGCCCCGGTACGAAAATCACCTGTGGTTCACCCCCGACGCCTACCGTTCCTCCAATGCGATGGGTACGCTGGATGAAATTCTCCAGTATGTGGAAGCCAAGTACGTGGATTCGGTGGATACCGAAGCGCTGCAAGACGGCGCCATCGCCCATTTGCTGGAACAATTGGACCCCCATTCGGTGTACATCACTCCGGAAGAACTGGAACATGAGGAAGAAGTGCTGAACGGCAATTTTGAGGGCATCGGCATCGAATTCCTGCTTATTGACGACACCATTCAGGTCGTCGCGCCACTGGCCGGCGGTCCCTCCGAAGCAGTTGGCATCCTCGCCGGCGATAAAATCGTGACCATTGAGGACTCGCTTGTTGCCGGAGTAAAAATCACTAATGCCGAAATTTTTGAAAAACTCCGGGGGCCGCAAGGCTCCAAAGTCCGGCTCGGTATACGCCGGGGAAAAGAGGGTAAACTCCGGCAGTTCACCATCACCCGCGACGTCATTCCCGTGAAAAGCGTGGAAGTGGCCTACATGCTCGACAAGGAAACCGGCTACATCAAAATCAACCGGTTTAGCGCGCCGACTTACCAGGAATTCATGGAAGAACTTCGCCGCCTCGTGGAGGAAAAAAGCATGAAAAACCTGGTACTCGACCTGCGCGGGAACCCCGGCGGCTACCTCAACGAAGCAACCGATTTGCTCAGCCAACTTTTTCCGGAAGGCAAACTTCTCGTGTACACGGAAGGCCGCACCGAAGAACGGCAGGACTACAAAAGCAACGGCCGCGCGCGATTTAATATCGAAAACGTGGCCGTGCTGGTAGACGAAGGCTCCGCATCGGCCAGCGAAATTGTAGCCGGCGCCATTCAGGACCACGACCGGGGCTGGGTCATCGGACGCCGAACTTTCGGCAAGGGTTTGGTGCAGGTACAATACCCCCTCAGCGACGGCGGAGGCTTGCGGCTGACCATTTCCCGCTACTACACACCCAGCGGGCGCAGCATCCAGCGGGCATATAAAGACCAGGAAGACTATGACCACGAAGCCGAACGCCGGTTTCAGAACGGCGAACTTGCCGATGCTTCCAAAATCCGGCAGGCCGATTCCACCAAATACTACACCGGCATGGGGCGGGTGGTGTTCGGCGGCGGCGGCATCACGCCGGATGTGTTCATCCCGTTGGACACTTCCTTCAATACCGACTATTTCCTGTCGGCACTGCAGTATTTGCCCCAGTT
>JAEUUV010000032.1 GCA_016787285.1 Saprospiraceae bacterium
ACACAGGTCTGTATCCAAAGAGCAGTTGGTGTCTTTGGCGGCGGGGATCACCTCTTCCCATTCCGAACAGAGCAGTTAAGCCCGCCAGCGCCGATGGTACTGCGTCAGATGTCGCGGGAGAGTAGGTCGATGCCAACCCAAACTACAACAGCCTCCGTCGCTATTCGCAACGGGGGCTGTTTCGTTTTTTTTATACTTTTCTTCACCCTAAACCACACCATTTGCGCGTTCTTCTGCCTTTCGACTTTTACTTGATCTTTGATGTGCGCGCAGACAGAGCAAACAGTCGAAATCCAAGGAGACATCTAAACATCTATTGATACATGCAAAAACAAAAACAACACTTCCTCCTGCCTTGCCTCCTGTATATCACAGGTTTAATTTTCCCACAGAGCATTATCAGCCAGGAAATGGAAGGCGAAATCCGCTATCTGGCGACCAATAATTGGACCAAGCAGATGGCCTCTCTGGATTACATCAGTAAACAACAGCGCGAGCGCATCGCCTACATGTGGGGCAATCGGTCGGAATGGAAATTTTACATGAATCTCTACTTTTCCCCTAAGGAAAGCAAATACGAGGAGTCGGAAGAAAAAGCGGAGCCGGATGAAGAAGGCGGCTACTCTTGGCGAAAAGATGCATTTTACCTGAAACGCAACTTCGAGAAAAACACCCTTCATGATGTGATGACCATCACCGGTAAAGCCTACATTATTGAGGATAGCATCCAGGCGCCGGGCTGGAAAATCCTGAACGACATGAAGGAAGTTGCCGGCCATATTTGCATGAATGCCGTTTTGGATGACTCGATCAAGAAGCAAAAAATTGTAGCCTGGTTTGCGCTTGACATACCGATACCCGCCGGGCCGGAACGGCTGTGCGGCTTGCCGGGGCTTATTCTCGAAGCCGATTACAACGACGGAGCCAAAGTGTTGACCGCCGATCGGATCATCCTGAAAAAATTGGACAAGGAATTAGCCTTGCCCAAAAAGGAAAAAGGCAAAAAGATAAATGAAGCCGAATACCTGAAAATCATTCGGGAGCACATCGAAGAGAAGCGCAAAGCCGAAGAACCATGGTTCTGGGGTATGCGGTACTAAAAAACCTTCCAGGTCTGCCAGACCTGGAAGGTTTCTCGCACATTAAATGCTCTGAATCAGGTCGTAAGGCGTGACAATGTGCAAGCCTCCCGAGCGATCTTTCGCCAGCACAGCAGGGGTGTTTTTACCCAAAAACCGGTTCAACTGACTGATCGGCGTATCATCCTGCACCGTCGGAAACGGCTCGCCCATGATGGCACCCACTTCTTTCTCTGCGTTATTCATCGGGTTTTCCAGCAGCAGGTGCAATACCTGTTTTTCGGTTAGCGAGCCCACAATGGCCTCGCCGTCCAGCACCGGCAACTGGCTGATGTCGTGTTCTTTCATCAAGTTGAATGCCGAGCGCACCGTGTCGCTTTTTTGCACGGATACGAAACGCCGGTCTTTTTTGCGCGACAAAATATCCGCCACTTTGAGTTCGTCGTCCAGGAAACCGCGCTGACGCATCCAGTCGTCGTTGTAAATTTTGCCCACATAGCGGCTGCCGTGGTCGTGGAAAATCACCACCACCACATCGTCTTTTTTCAACTGCCCGCGCAATTGCCAAAGGGCACCGATAGCACTGCCTGCCGAGTACCCCAGCAGCAGCCCCTCCTCTTTTGCCAGTCGTCGTGCCCAAAGCGCCGCGTCTTTGTCACTCACTTTTTCGAACAGGTCAATGAGTGAAAAATCCACGTTGGCCGGCAGGATGTCTTCCCCGATACCCTCTGTGATGTACGGGTAGATTTCCTTAGGATCGAACACGCCCGTCTCATGGTATTTTTTGAACACCGAACCGTACGTGTCGGCGCCCCAAATCTTGATGTTCGGGTTTTTCTCTTTCAGGTATTTGGCTACCCCCGACACGGTGCCGCCCGTGCCCACACCCACCACGATGTGCGTCACCTTGCCGTCAGTTTGTTCCCAGATTTCCGGCCCGGTACTCTCGTAGTGCGCCTGGCGGTTCGAGAGATTGTCGTACTGGTTGCACCAGAACGAGTTTGGAATTTCAGTGCTCAGGCGCCGCGCCACCGAGTAGTACGAGCGCGGGTCTTCCGGCTCCACATTGGTGGGGCACACGATCACCTCGGCGCCCATTGCCTTGAGGATGTCCATTTTTTCCTTGCTCTGCTTGTCGGTAGTGGTAAAAATGGCGCGATAGCCCCGCACGCAGGCCACCAGCGCGAGGCCCATGCCGGTGTTGCCGCTGGTGCATTCGATGATGGTGCCGCCGGGCTTCAGGTCACCGCGTGCCTCGGCATCATTGATCATTTTGAGTGCCATGCGGTCTTTGATGGAATGACCGGGATTGAAAGTTTCGACCTTGGCCAGCACGAGCGCCGGCACATCTGCCGCGATGCGGTTCAGTTTGACTAACGGCGTGTGGCCGATGGTTTCGAGAATATTGTTTTTATACTGCACTGTTTTTGAGCGATGAGTGATGAGTGATGAGTGATGGGGGGCGTAATCTTACGATCCTAGATTTTTCAGCATACACGACCGAACTTGTTCTTTCAATGCCGGGATGTCGTCTGGTTTCATGCCGGTTGTTTCGATGGGCGTTTCCCAGACAATTCGAACCGTGCCCGGGCGCAGATCAATAGACCGGGCCGTTGCGGAGACTTGTTTCATATTCACGATGGTTTGCACGGCGATAGGCGCCTGCGTCTGGATGGCGATGCGGAAGGCGCCGTCGTAAAACGGCGCCAAGGGTTCGTCGGTGCGGTTTCGTCCGCCCTCGGGGTAGATGAAAATGCTCCAGCCGGCAGCGAGTTGTTGTTTGAGCAACACGACGCTGCGGGCGCGACTCATAGGGCTGGTACGATCCACCGTCAGGCACATTTTTTTTACTACCCAGCCGAATACCGGCACCTTGTGTAGTTCCTGTTTGGCCAAAAACTGAAAAACACCTGGAAACGCCTCGGCATTCACGATAAAATCCAGCGCCGAACTGTGGTTTCCCACAATCAGGTACGATTGGTTTTTGGCCAATTTTTCGGCCCCTTCCACCCGCACGCGGATGCCCACGAGGGCCAGGAACACGGGCGTGAACACATGGTGCAGGAAATAAATGTTGCGCCGCAAGGCCCGCTCCCCGGGCGTGAGCGCCATGTTGACCAACAATACCGGAAAACCCGCCACAAACAGCAGCAGCAAAAACAGCAAGACCGCGTAAACCGCCCAGATTTTCCTGAAAATTCCCATGCGGGCGCAAAGGTAGGAAATGCCGCCGCAAGAACACTACATCCGGATGAAGCGTGCGGGTATTCCGGCATCTGTTTTCCAAAACCACGCTGCTCCATCATTTTTTCTTTCTTTTGCACTCCAAAGCCCGTGCATTTCAAACCTTGTCCGCCATGATCACCGAAGCCCTGCTCGCAGCCGCTCCCACACCCGTGCCGCTCACCGCAGGCGGGCATACGTTTCGTATGGTGCCCGTGCGGGGCGGGGAGTTTAATATGGGCGATGAGTTGGGGGATTTACTATATTGGAGTCGTCCGGTGCATCGGGTACAGTTGGATGATTTTTGGATCGGGCAGTTTCCGGTGACGCAGGCGCTATGGCGCGCAGTAGCTCAGAGTGACAAGGAAATCGGTAGCCACCCCGTTACTACGCTCGACCCCGACCCCTCATTTTTCAAAGGAGACCACCGCCCGGTTGAACAAGTTTCGTGGCAAGAGATTCAGATTTTTCTTAACAAACTGAATTTGTTGCTGCTGCAGGGCTGGAATTTTCGCCTGCCCACGGAGGCAGAGTGGGAGTATGCAGCAAGGGGCGGGAATGTAATCCCAACGCGCTACTCCGGCAGCGACCGCCTCGAAGCCATTACATGGTGGGGCGAAAATAGCCATGAAGAAACCAAACCTGTTGGGCTAAAACAGCCAAATGCTCTTGGCCTTTTCGACTTAAGTGGGAACGTGTGGGAGTTATGTGCAGATTGGTTTAATGAAGATTTTTATAGTGAATGTGCAAAAAATGGCACGGTGTTGAACCCAAAAAATGATTCTGAGAATACATGGCGTGTCACCCGAGGTGGCTCCTCTACCACGATTGATGATTTGCAATACTTCCGGGTTTGTGCCAGATATGGTGGTCCCCCGAATCGCTATAATAATCTCGGTTTTAGGCTTGTGGCCTCCCCGGCCAACGGTATTTTGACTAACCATCACTGAACGAATATATAATTTTCGCACCCATGCAAAATACCATCCCCGCCCTCGCCCGCCAACTCGGCCTCACCCTGCACCCCTGTGCCGACTGGACCGAGTTCATCCGCTTTGCCCGGCGAAATACCTACCTGGCCGACGAAAGCGGCCACCTGCTCGCCCTCGACCTGCACGCGCAAGGTGCCGCCGTGCTCGACCTCTCGGCCTGCGACCTGCGGGAACTGCGCTGGCTGAGCGTGTGCGAAACCGAGGGATTGACCGGCCTCCTGCTGCCCGCTTCCATGCCCGAACTCGTGCATCTCGATGCCAGCCGCTGCGCCCTGACCGAACTGGAACTGCCCGAAGATGCTTTTTCGCGGCAGTTTACGGGGGACATGCCGCGCACGGTGCCGAGTTTGTATTTGCAAAAAAACAAGTTGCACACGGTGCGTTTTCGCGGCGCGTGCCGGGGGCTGGAGTTGGTGGATTTGAGCGAGAATGAATTGGTCGGCCTGCTGATCCCTAGCGGTTTTGACTTGCTCCGCTACCTATACCTGCGAAAAAACAAACTGACGGAACTGCGCTTTGAGGGCAACCTGCCGGTTTTGGAAGTTTTGCATTTGGCCGAAAACCAACTGGAGGAATTACCACCCAACCTGAAGGATATTTACACGCTCGAAACGCTGTACCTGCACGGGAATCCCTTGTCGTCGTTGCCCAGGGAGGTGATCGCGAGCGGGGAAAGGGATAACTCCCGCGATTCCGTTTTCGCTTTTTACGAAGGTGAGCGGAAAAGCGAGGGCCGCCTGATCCCGCTGCTTGAGGCCAAAATGGTACTGGTCGGGAACGGCGAGGTGGGAAAATCCTCGATCCGCGTCAAACTGCTGGATGAAAACGCGCCCTTGCCGGACAAGGACGACCGCACCCCGGCATTGGAAATTGCTCCCTATCCCGTCGAGAGACTTGTGGAAAAGGAAACAGGCCTTTCGGAAGAAATTGATTTTCACCTGAACATCTGGGATTTCGGCGGGCAAGGCAGATACCGCGAAATCCAGCAGTTTTTCTGTAGTCGCAAGTCGCTGTACCTGTTTGTGACGGCCACGGACGACAAGCCCGGAAAGGATGACTATGTCAATTTCGAGTACTGGCTTTCGATGGTCAATGCGTTCGGCTACGACGAGGACAGCGCACGGCATTGCCCCGTGTTGTTTGTGATGAACAAAATGGACCTGGTGCGGGATGGCAAGTTGCCCAAAGGGGCTGACCACATTCGGGAAACCGATGTGTACGAACAGTTTCCAAACATCCAGAATTTTTTGAAAATCAGTTGTTCGCCTTTGGAAAACTTTGAAAACCTGAAGGCCGAGATTCGCAAAAACCTGAAGGAGATAAGCCCGGATATTTTTACGAACAAATACCCGGAGCACTGGATGGCAGTAAAAGCACGGCTGGATGCCATGAAGCCCAAGGTGGGTGCCGCCGCCGTGACGGGCGAGGCAAGCGGCAACTACATGACGTACGAAGCGTACGAAAAAATGTGCCTCGACAAGCCGTTTGAGTTGAACCCGAACGAGGCCAAGCAATGGTTGGTCATTCTGGATCGCATCGGTTCGGTGATTTACCTCGAAAAGCACCCGCTGCTTAGCCATTGGGTCATCCTGAACCCCAACTGGATCAAAGAGAGCATCGTCAAGGCCGTGGATTCGAAGGACATCATACGGGGCATTTTGACAGAAAACTTGTTCAAGTACATCTGGCCGGAAAACACCGATAAAGAGCGTAAGATTTTCATTTCGCTCATGCTGGCCTACAAACTGTGCTTCGAGCGAAAAGACCGGTTTGGCCATACCGAGTACGTCCTGCCGGGCTTGCTGCCCGAGGAGCGGCCTGCGCTGGACGACTTTTTGGCAAAACCCGCTTTTCACCTGAAACTTGCCTACGAGCCGTTCATCCCGCCCGGCACGGTCAACAAACTGATCGTCAATCTGCAAACCCGGCAGCAGGAAGGCCGACATGGACTGCCGGATGAAAAGCATGATTTGACCCGGCCAATGTCCGTGACTGTGTACAATGACCTGATGTGGAAAAACAACCTGATCGTGCATGCTACGGGTACGGACACCTATGCGCACATTCACGAGCGCTGGGAAGATAAAAGCGTGTACCTCGATTTGTACGGGCAGCAGGTGCCGAAGGAGTTGGTTGCCCACCTGAGCGACATGCTGGAGCAAGAGGCCACCGCGTTGAAGGAGGCGCGCTACATGGTCAAACTCGGCTTTGAGGCCTGGGGCAAAAACGAAAAGCACAAAACCGACTGGGAACGGCTCAAATATATTCCCAACTTTTTCACAGCACCCATCCAACACGACAGCAGCATGAAAAAAACAAAGATTTTTGTCTCGTACGCCCACTCCGACGGCGAGGGTTTCAAGGAAAAACTGGGACACCACCTGTCCGCCTTGCGCAATCAGGACATCATCGCCGACTGGAACGACCGCAACATCACGGCAGGCGAATGGGATGAGCAAATCGAAGAGGCAATGGAAGATGCGGATATTTTTCTGCTGCTGATTACCCCTGGTTTCCTCAACTCCCGATACATCACCTCCAAAGAACTGACCACGGCTTACCAAAAATACAAGGACGGAGTAGCCAAAATTTTCCCCGTGATCTGCGATTTCTGTGACTGGGAGTTTCAACCCGTGACCGACAAGGATACCGAGGTGCATCCCGTATTGAAAAAGAGCATGAAAATATGGCTTGGCAAATTCCAGCCTTTTCCCAAAGACGGGACACCAATTGTTGACCGGGAGAAATGGCAAAGTGAAAACCAAGCCTTCAAAAACGTTGTGGACAGCCTGAAAAAAGAAGTGCTTTAACCCCCAAAAACAACGCCCACCATGATCGTCGAAGCCCTCCTCGCCACCGCCCCCACCCCCGTCCCGCTCACCGTAGGCTGGCATACCTTCCGCATGGTGCCCGTGCGGGGCGGGTCATTTAGGATGGGCGATGAGGTTGGTGATTTGTGGTGGTCCAACCGCCCTGTGCATACTGTCCGTCTCGACAATTACTGGATTGGGCAGTTTCCTGTAACACAGGCATTGTGGCGAGCAGTTTACCAAAACGAAATTATGATTTCTAACTACTTTGCTACTCTAACCAATCCTGCCTCCCCTTTTTTTAAAGGCGATCGCCGCCCGGTTGAAGTGACGTGGGACGGCACACAAATTTTTCTTGAAAAACTGAATCTGCTGCTGCCCGGCTGGAATTTTCGCTTGCCCACGGAGGCAGAGTGGGAGTATGCTGCAAGGGGAGGTACGGGTCAGACTGAACGTCGCCCTATCATGACACGTTATTCCGGTAGTGATCGCCTCGAATCTGTCGCATGGTGGGACAGAAACAGTCATGGTGAAACGAAGCCTGTTGGAATGAAATCTCCGAATGCACTGGGGCTTTTCGATATGAGTGGAAACGTATCTGAGTGGTGCATGGATTGGTATGACGGGGATTTCTATGTAAAATGTGCAGAGGAGGGAATAACGTCAAATCCTCGAAGAAACGATCACGGTGCCGAGTTTCGTGTTAAACGTGGTGGCTCATGGCTCGGTTTTAGTCAAGAATACTGTAGGGTTGCTTACCGATCTTATGACAGTCCGGCAAACAGCTTTAGAAACGTCGGTTTCCGGCTCGCGGCTTCGCCTTCCAGTTTAGTGGTGGTCGGGTGAACACTCCCGTGTGCAAGGCTTAAGATTAAGCAGCAACTACATCACTATTTTATTATTTCTTTTGCACTTCAAAACCAGCGAATTAAGGCATTTTATACCACCATGATCACCGAGGCCCTGCTCGCCGCCGCCCCCACGCCCGTGCCGCTCACCGTAGGCGGGCATACGTTTCGCATGGTGCCCGTGCGGGGCGGGGAGTTCGATATGGGCGACGAGGTGGGCGACCTGTATGATTTTTGCCGCCCGGTGCATCGGGTGCGGCTGGACGATTTCTGGATCGGGCAGTTTCCGGTTACGCAGGCGCTGTGGCGGGCGGTGGCCCTTAGTGACGTGGCTGGCGGCAATCACCCCGTCACTACATTTAATCCCGATCCCTCGTTTTTCAAGGGTGACCACCGCCCGGTTGAACAAGTTTCGTGGCAAGAAATTCGGGTTTTTCTTAACAAACTGAATCTGTTGCTGCTGTCTGGCTGGAATTTCCGCCTACCAACAGAGGCAGAGTGGGAGTACGCCGCAAGGGGAGGACATCATGTCACCCTC
>JAEUUV010000050.1 GCA_016787285.1 Saprospiraceae bacterium
CATGGTGGAAGACATCATCCGCACGTACCGGGTGGGCGGGTTGTGTTTTTTTCAGGGCACGCCCGAGCGCCAGGCCGAACTCACCAACCGCTACCAGGCGCTTTGCGACAGCCTGCCCCTGCTCATTTCGATGGACGCCGAATGGGGCCTCGGCATGCGCCTGCGCGAAAGCACGATTTCGTATCCGAAACAGATCATGCTCGGCGCCATTCGCGACAACCGGCTGATCTATGACATGGGCCGCGACCTCGCCAGGCAGTGCCGCCGCCTCGGCGTGCACATCAACTTTGCCCCGGTAGCCGATGTGAACAACAACCCGGCAAACCCCGTCATCAACGACCGCTCGTTCGGAGAAGACCGCAACAACGTAGCCGCCAAGTGTTTCCAGTACATGATGGGCCTGCAGGACGGCGGGGTGCTGGCCTGCGCCAAACATTTCCCCGGACACGGCGACACCGATGTGGATTCCCACCTAGACCTGCCGCTCATCGCCCACGGCCTCGACCGGCTCGACAGCCTCGAATTGTTCCCGTTTCGGGCCATGGCGCTGTACGGGGTGGGCGGCGTCATGGTAGCCCACCTGAATGTGCCCGCCATTGACCCGCGTCCCAACCGCCCGACCACGCTGAGCCGCCCGATGGTGACGGATGTGCTGCGCAAGGAACTCGGCTTTGAGGGACTTATCGTCACCGATGCCATGGAAATGCAGGGCGTAACCAAGTATTTCCTGCCCGGTCAGGCCGAAGTGGAGGCCCTGCGCGCCGGGAACGACATAGTTTTGCTGCCCAACGACGTGGGCGCCGCCGTTGCCGCCATCAAAACGGCTCTGGCCGACGGTACGCTCGAACAAACCCAACTCGACGAAAGCGTGCGGCGTGTGCTGCGCACCAAGTACCGCCTGGGTCTCACGCAGCCGCAGCGCGTGGAGGTGACCGACATTCGCCGCGACCTCAATCGTCCCGAATCGCTGGTGCTGAAACGCCGTCTGATTGAGCATTCCCTCACGCTGGTGCGTGATACGCCGAGTGTGGTGGGTTTTGAAAACGTAGAAAAATACCGCTTCGCTTCTGTGGTTATTGGCGATACCAACCGCACCGTTTTTCAAACGACCTGCGGCTACTATGCCCCCGTGACGCATTTCAATTTGCCCAAAAACCCGGACTCTGTGCAGGTGCAGCCGCTGCTGGACACCCTGCGCCATTACGACGTGGTGCTCCTGAGCCTGCACGACATGAGCCGCCGCCCGGAAACAAACTTCGGCCTCAGCCCCGAGCGCATCGCACTGGTACAGCGCTTGTGCGAATCGGGAAAAACGGTGGTGCTCACGGTGTTCGGCAATCCGTACAGCCTGAAATTTTTCGACTCGGCGCCGGTCGTGTTGCAAGCATACACCGAGGACGCCATGACGCAGGAAATTGCTGCGCAGGCACTGTTCGGCGCTGCGGATATCGGCGGTATGTTGCCCGTCACGGCAGCGCCGGCAGCCCGGCAGGGGCAGGGCATCGAGCGAAGTTTTTCTTCCAAACGCATGGGCTACGACCTGCCCGAAGCCGTAGGCCTGAACAGCGACACCCTCCGCCTGCTGGATACCCTCGTAGCCGATCTCATCGCCGACGGCGCGGCGCCTGGTTGCCAACTACTCGTGGCCAAGGACGGCAAAATCGTGTGGCATAAAGCCTACGGGCGCCACACCTACGACAGCACCGCCCAACAGGTGCGCCTTGACGACCTGTACGATCTGGCCTCCATCACCAAAGTAGCCGCCACCACGCTCGCCGTCATGCACCGCGTGGATGCCGGGGAGATGTACCTCGACAAACCCATGAGCGATTATGTGCCGGAACTGCTGGGCACCGATAAAAAAGACCTGACCGTAGCGGAAATACTCGTGCATCAGGCGGGTTTGCAGCCCTGGATTCCGTTTTATGAAAAAACGCTGATCGGCCTGGGGCGGCCCTCGCCGGACATTTACCACCCGGTAGCCATGACCTGCTACGAGGTGCCGGTGGCCAAAGACCTGTACATGGCCGACGACTACGTGGACACCGTCTGGAGCCGGATTTTTACGTCCCCGTTACGCGGAGAAAAAACCTACAAATACTCCGATCTCGGGCTGTACCTTACAGCACGGGCTTTGCAAAATCTGAACAGGCAGTCGCTGGATGTGTTTGCCCGGCGCACCTTTTACCGCCCGCTGGGCTTGGCCACCGCCATGTTCAATCCCTGGCAGGAGGGCCTTGCCGAGCGTTGCGTACCCACCGAAGACGACAACTATTTCCGGCAACAACGCCTGCAAGGTTATGTACACGACATGGGTGCAGCCATGCTTGGCGGCGTGAGCGGCCATGCCGGGCTGTTCGGCAATGCCAACGACCTGACCAAAATTTTCCAGATGCTGCTCCAAAAAGGGGAGTACGGCGGGCGGCGCTATCTGAAAGCCGAAACGGTGGCAAAATTCACCGCGCATTACCCGGGCAGCACCCGCCGGGGCATCGGCTTCGATATGAAAGAACTCGACCCCAACGCCACCAAAAACATGAGCACCTTAGCCGGGCCGAACACCTTCGGGCACACCGGCTTCACCGGAAACGCCGTGTGGGCCGATCCCGATCACAACCTGATCTTCGTGTTTTTGTCGAACCGCACCTTCCCGAGCATGACCAACAACAAGTTGATCAACGGGGACTACCGGCCGAGGTTGCAGGGAGTGGTGTACCGGGCGCTGGCAAAGAAGTGATGCCTTTGCCGCCATTTGTGCGGGTCAATCCACACAAATCGCGTTTACCTTTTTCATAACCATTTGTTTGGAACCTATCCTGCAAACTCTTTTTTAAGCGCTTCAAAAACCTCCAAGCGAACAGCACGACTGCTTTTACGAAGTTTGGCCAGTATGTTCAGTGCCGTTTCTCCAAGTGCTTGTACGTTGCTTTTCCCATGATTGCAGTTGCTGCAAAGCACTCTGAGATTTTCCGCATCATTAGTGCCGCCCTGACTAAGTGGTATGATGTGATCTATATGCAGACGAACTTTTTTAGTTGGATCCAAATCGTCCGTATCGTGCGCAGAGGCTCCGCACTGTTGACACGTGAAGCCATTTCGTTCCAAAATCCGATTACGCAGTTGAGGAGTTATGTTGCGACTAATAGCCGGATCCAATTCTAAACTCTCCAGCAAGTATTCACCTGGTTTCAAATCGGCTCGATCAACGTGCGACCTGATTTTTAGGCCGTACTCGGTGCGTAATTCCCGTATACGCCTTTGGTAATCATTAATGCCGGCTATTTTTGATAGATCACTTGTAGAGATTACTTTACCGACGTTTTCTTCAAAAAATTTCTTTAATCGGGCTCTTGCACTCATAACAGGCTGGTTTAAAAAGTTTTCGAGGCGGGCTTTAATGTCGCTCAAGGGCTTTAGTTGGCATTGCCAAATGACTAAACAATCCCAGCCTAAAACTGCCAAAGCATCTTGGTTGTGTTGATCTCTGCGGATATTTTTTTCAATTTTTGTCTTCCAAAAAGAATAGTTGCTCTCCGGTAGTTTTGACCGTTTACAGTCTTCGTGTCCATGCCAAAAGCAGCCGTGAACAAAAATTACTTTCCTTCTGCCGGGAAAAACAAGATCGGGTTTGCAGGGTAATTTTTTGTAGTTAAGCCGGTAACGAATCCCCAAATCAATCAGTACAGACTTTACGATTTGTTCCGGTTTTGTGTTCCGGTTTTTAACCTTGGCCATGATTCGGCTCCTCTTCTCCGGACTAAATACATCAGCCATTTGTTTTTAGAATTAGCAGTTGTTCCACCGAGCGTGCTACTGCTGCGGCTAATTGGGGCGGAACAGCGTTCCCAATTTGGCGGGCAATTTCAATTTTGCTTCCCAAAAAAATGAAATCATCCGGGAAAGATTGAAAGCGGGCTGCTTCCCGGTGTGTAATCGGTCTGTGCTGTACGGGATGTAAATAGCGCCCTTTTTCCGGCTTAAAGAATTCCGTTCGGATTGTAAAAGACGGTTTATCCCACCATAGTCTACCGAACAGGTCGGTTCCGCCTGATTTTTTCCTCTTCCAGCAATCGGGGGTCAATTCAGGTGCTGATTTTTCCAAATCGAATCTGTTCATGCCTTCCTTTGGGATTGCTTTGTAGCGCTTTACACTCATGTCGGTCGGTGTTCTTCCGAAATGAATATTCAATGGTGCTGCGATATTGCGGGCCTCTGTTCCTTCGGGGGCCGGAAGATCGGCAATCGCGTCGCGGACAGTGCGCCAAGGTTTGGGATGATCTACATATTCTTCGTTCTTGAATAAATTATTCTCCAGCCGGCCTGCCTTTTTGGGGTCGAAGTGCGTTTTTTTCGGGGGAAAGACGTTTTTGGGGTCTGCAAATTTACATCCAAGGATGAATGCGCGAAAACGGGTTTGAGGTACACCATAATCGGCTGCACACAGTTTCGCCCAAGCCAGTTGAAAGCCCATGACTTTAGCGGTTTCTACTATCTGCGCATGTTCCGCCGAGCCAAGCAGTTGAGGTACGTTTTCCATCAGAAATATTTCAGCCCCGGAACGTTCCACTACCTCCAAAAAAGGGCGCCACATTTGCTTGCGTGGATCCCCCTCTCTGAATTTATTCAAAAGGCTAAATCCTTGGCAAGGAGGACCACCGATCACCACATCGGCGCGAGGAATTTCAATCTCCGGGTTATTGATCAGGGAAACTATATCGCCTTCATGGCAGTGCTCGCCAAAATTTGCGTTGTAGGTACGGCAGGCATCGGTATTGAAGTCGTTGGCCCAAACCGAGACGAAAGGGTTCCCGAAGGCTTTTGAAAATCCTAAAGTCATACCCCCTGCACCCGCAAAAAGGTCAATTAGCCGAAAAGTATATTGCTTGGCCGGAGTATGCACTTTAGGAGGAAAAACCACTAAAGTTCCCTGCAATTGATCTGTTACGATGTCCATGATATACCTGTTTTGGCAGATAAACGTGAAATTTGAACAGCAATGTTAAATGCTTTTTTTAAAACAAAAAATTGTTTTTTTTGTCTGCCGGTACAAATCAATAAAGCGAGGTTAAAAAAACTGCTTTGTGTTTGTCTACTGCTGTCCCGCTACCAGCATTTGCGCCTGCCCCATCCAGTCGTCCTGTACGATTATGGTGAAGGAGATGCCGAGCATTTTAGCTACTTGCAGGATATCGTTGTCTTCCCATTCGCTGATCTGGACAAAACTGACCACGCCCATGTCGCGCAAGCGGGCGGCATATTCGCTGCTGATGCCCTGGATGCGAAGCAGGTCGTCGGGTCGGGCCGGAGTATGGGTGGGGCCGGAGTCGCCGTCGGAGGAGGAGGCGCTTTCGGCAAGTTGGCGCACCTGAATGGCATAGCGTTCGAGTTCGCGTACCTGCTGTTCGATGCGGGCGCGGGCGATGTCGAGTTGCTCGCGCAGTTGGCGGCGTTCCTGTTCGAGCAGCAGGTTTTTTTCTTCCAGTTCGCGCAGTTGGCGCTGCATGCCCGCAAAATCGGCGTGCAGGGTTTTCCAGGCGCCGATCTGCGTTTCGATTCGGGCGAGTTCGGTTTCGAGCCGTTTGTTTTCGGCCT
This sequence comes from Saprospiraceae bacterium, assembly GCA_016787285.1. Taxonomy (GTDB): domain Bacteria; phylum Bacteroidota; class Bacteroidia; order Chitinophagales; family Saprospiraceae; genus M3007. Next base: position 5,593 of record JAEUUV010000050.1, read on the forward strand.
GCAGGCGCAGGTTCTCGGCTTCCAGTTCGGGCAAGCGGTTCACCCATTGGGCCGCATTGGCTTCGGCGCGTTCCATGCGGGCGGTGTTCGTCTGGACGGCAGCGAGCAGCAGGTTACGCTCGGATTCGTATTGTTCCACCTGTTCGCGGAGGTTGCCGAGTTCGATGGTGGTTTTGCGCAGGTCCACTTCGCGCAGGTCGTAGTAGTGTTTGACCTGGGTGTAGAGGCGCGCCAGAGCGTTGCGTTCCTGCGTGGTGCGCTCCAGCAGACGTGCCAAAGCGCGTTCGGGCCATGAGGCGCGCAGGTTCCAGCCGATCAGTACGCCCGCCAGCACGGCGATCGTCCAGAACAGTCCGAAGAGTACCGGATCGCTCAAAAAGTCCATGATTAACCGAAGGATTTCGATCAAAGGTATTGCAAATTGAAGTAAATCAACCGAGTAGGGCCAAATTTTGTTCTAATTGGCGTTAATTTGCCGTTCGAGCACCGGAAAAAGGCGCTTGACAACCGCCAATGACGCACCAGACCTGCCGATTTTTACTCCGTTGGAAAAATTTTCCAGGCTGGTGTTTTGGGCTTTTGTTGGTGTTTTTTCCGGCGTTAATGGACGCCCAAATTGCTGCCGATGTGCAGGCTTTTGTCCGAATTGACACGATCATTCTGGAGGGCAACCGCAAAACCCGGTCGGCGTTTATTCTGCGCGAACTCGAATTTTCCGCCGGCGACACCCTCGCATTGACCACCCTTGCCGAAACCCTGGAGCGCAACCGCCTCCGGGTGATGAACACGAGCCTGTTTTCCAGTTCCGCCGTTAGTCTGGAAACCCTGGAACCCGGCAACCGTCTTGCCGTGCGGTTTCAGCTGGTCGAAACCTGGTACATCTACCCGATCCCCGTCTTTGAACTGGCCGACCGCAATTTCAATGTCTGGTGGACGGAGTTCAACCGCTCGCTCAAACGTGTGAACTACGGGGTGAGTTGGACGCACCTCAACCTCAGCGGCTGGGCCGACGTACTGAAAATCAATCTCAATTTCGGCTACACCAACCGCTACGAGGCCGTGTACGAACGTCCCTGGATCAACCGCCGACAAACGCTCGGTTTACGCGTGGCCGTGGGGCTGAACCGGGCGCACGAGGTGGCCTACCTGACGCAGGGGAACAAACAGATTTTTTCCGTCAACCCCGACCTTTGGCAACGCGAACGCCTGTATACCAACCTGACGTTCAACTGGCGCCCGGGTTTGTTCGACAACCATTCGCTGACACTGGAATACCACCAGAACCAGGTGGGCGACTCCATCGCCACGGAGGTCAACCCCGCTTATTTCCTCAATGGAAAAACCCGCCAGCAGCATTTCAGCCTCGTGTACCGGTTCGTGGCCGACCGGCGCGACATCCGGCCCTATCCGCTCCGGGGCTGGCTGGGCGCAGTGGAAATTCGTCAGAACGGGCTTCTTCCCTCCGACGACCTGCACCTGTTCCGGGCCTCCGGTGAACTGCGCCAATATTTTTCTTTTACGCCGCGCCTGAGTCTGGAAGCGATCGCCAAGGTGCGCGTCAGTTTCCCGCGCCGGGCGCCACCTTTTTTCAATAACCAGGCCCTTGGCTACGGTAATGACCTCGTGCGTGGCTACGAGTTTTTTGTGATGGACGGCCTTGATTTCGGCCTGCTGCGCACGTCGTTCCACATCGGTATCCTCGATCACAGTATTAATCTGGGCCGTCTTATGCCGGTACAAGCCTTCAGGGTGATGCCGCTCAAAATTTATTTGTCGCTGAACAACGACCTCGGATATGCCAACGACCCGTTTTATTCCGCCGGAAACCCGCTGAACAACCGACTTTTGCACGGCTACGGCATTGGCCTCGACGTGGTGGCGTATTACAACATGGTGGCCAAATTTGAGTGGAGTTGGAAAGGCGTAGGCGGCAGCGGGTTTTATTTGAATATCAACACGGGGATTTAATGATGAATGATGACCGGGGCGATTATGGTCGGTTTTGCGCGGAAGCGCCGGATATGCCGATTTTTATGTGCGATTGGTACCTTGATGCCGTGTGCGGCGAAGGCGCCTGGGATGCTGTATTGGTGCGCAAGGGCGGAAGCGTGGTGGGGGTGTTTCCGTATTTTTTGAAAAAAAAATTCCTGTGGCGCTACGTGGCCATGCCGCCGCTGTGCCGCATGATGGGGCCTTATCTGCTGCCCGAATACCGCCGCACGCTGCGCAAGGAAATGTCGCTGCTGCAAGAATTGTTGGACGGATTGCCTAAGGGCCTGGCTGCCTTCGAGCAGGATTTCAACTACACGGCAACAAACTGGCTGCCGTTTTACTGGCGTGGCTACAGCCAAACCACCCGCTATTCCTACACACTCCCGCTGACCGACCTGAAAACCCTGCGCGCCAACCTCGCGCCCGACTACCGCAACAACAAACTGCCGAAAGCCGCTGCCAGGGTGCGGGTGCGTACCGGCGACGACCTGGAGTTGTTTTTCCGGATTCACAACCGCTCTTTTCAGCGCCAGGGCCTTGACGCGCCGGTACCGCTGGAACTGCTACGTCGGTTGGACAAGGTGCTGGCTGAACGAAACGCCCGCGCTATTTTCTGTGCCGCCGACCAGAAGACCGGTGTCGTGCATTCCGTGGCCTACCTCGCCTGGGATCGGCATACGGCCTACTACCTGCTGGCCGGCGACGATCCCGACCTGCGCAGTTCCGGCGCGGGTATTTTGCTTGCCTGGGAAGCCATCCGGTACGCGCGGGAAACGCTGAACCTGAAAACTTTCGATTTCGTCGGCAGCATGCTCAAGCCGATCGAGCGGGTACGTCGGCAGTTCGGCGCCGAGCCGCGGCCCTATTTCCGGGTACACAAAGAGTGGTCTTTGGTCTGGAAACTGGGGAAAATGCTGCTGCGCTGACCCTTTTGGCCAACCCCGGCAAAAAAAGTTTGAGGGTTTTCGGTCAACACAACCGGAAACCCTCAAACTTTTAAACCAGAAACCTCTAACCGGAAACTATTTTTTCGAAGCCAGGGCATCCATGCGGATCATATCCTGCATGATACGCAGCGCCTCATAGAGCTGGATGTCTTTTTTGCGCTCTTTGAGCCAGCTGTCGTTGCGCGTTACGCGCGACGTGTCGCTCTGAATGTGTGCCATGTCGGCCTTCGGATTGGTAATCTGAAATACCTCGATGGGCTGCAGCATTTTTTCAAACTGGCTGGCTTCTTCCTCTAGTTTTTTGTCCCATGCGCGGTAAGCCTCCAGTTGGAGCGGGTATTTGGACTGGTCCTTCTGGCGGCGCAGGCGCTGGGCGTTTTCCTCGATTTTTTTCATAATCGGGTCTGCTTTCACACGGGAAGCACTTTTCTCCTGCAGTTTACCCAGGTTGGCCACCTGATAGGCATCTTGTGCAAAGGGTACCGGAGCTATGGTATTGGCATCCAGCGGGTGGTCGTTTTCGCGCTCGCCGAGGTCCACGTAGTTGTATGAATCGGGCAGCACGATGTCGGGTTTCACGCCGTCCAACTGGGTAGTTTTGCCCGTAATGCGGTAGAACTTCTGGATGGTTACCTTCATTTCCCCCAGCGGTTTGACAGTCGGGTCGTTGGAAGCCATGTCGAGATCCCAGAAACGTTGAACGGTACCTTTACCGTAGGTGCCCGACGTGCCGACGATCACGGCGCGGCCATAGTCCTGCATGGCGGCGGCCAGAATTTCGGAAGCGGAGGCGCTGAATCCGTTGACCATTACAATCAGCGGGCCACCGTACTGCACACGCGGGTCGGAGTCTGCATTGATGTCGGGCTGGCGGTTGCGGCTTTTGACCTGCACGATGGGGCCTTGTTCGATGAACAGACCGGACATGCGCACCACGTCGCGCAGGGAACCGCCGCCGTTGTTACGCAGGTCGAGGATGATGCCCTTGACATTTTCGCGTTTGAGTTTTTCCACTTCCTTGGCTACGTCGTCGGCGCAGGACGTGACGCCTTCGGCGGTGAAATCGGCGTAGAATTTGGGCAGGTAGATGTAGCCGACTTTGTCGGAGTTGTCTTTGGTATCGAGCAGAAGCGATTTGGCCAGCGCTTCTTCCGTGATGACCACGTCGCGCACGATGCTGATAACTTTCACCGAGCCGTCGGGTTTCTGGATGGTCAGTTTGACGGTGGTTCCTTTGGGGCCGCGAATTTTGGCCACTACATCGTCAATTTCGAGGCCCATCACGTCCACTGCTTCCGCATCGCCCTGTGCTACTTTCAGAATGATATCCTTGGCTTCGAGTTCATTCATTTTCCAGGCGGGACCGCCGGGCACGATCTCGGTAACGGTCGTTTTTTCACCATCGCTTTGCAGGCGGGCGCCGATGCCTTCCAGTTTGCCGGACATTTTCACATCGAAGTCCGCTTTTTCCTGCGGCGAAAAATAGCCGGAGTGCGGGTCGAATACGTTAATAAACGCGTTGAGGTAAAGTTCGAGACGGCGGTTGCGGTCGGCTTTTTGCATGCGCTTGAACCAGCGGTCGTAGATGTCGAGCACTTTCTTGCGCGTTTCGGTTTCGATGGTTTCAAACGATTTTTTTTCGCCGACGTATTCGGGTTTCTCCTGTGTGTTCAGTTCGTCATTCACACGGCTGAGCACCTCGTATTTCATCCATTTTTCCCAGCGGCTGCGCAGTTCGGCGTCGTCTTTGGCCCACGAGAGTTTGTCGCCGTCGGTTTCGAAGGATTCGTTTTTGGAAAAATCTATGGGAGCGGCCAGAATTTCGCGGTACCAGCCCTGAGTTTTGGTCAGAGATGCTTCCAGCAGGCCGACCGATCGGTCGAAAAACTCGAAGGTGCCGGCATGGGCCTGATCGTCCAACTGAAGTTCGTAGGGTTTCAGTTGATCCACGTCGCTCAGGGTCAGAAAGCGTTTGCCGCCGTCAATATTTTTCAAATACAGGTTGAACGTCTGACGGGAGAAACGGTCATCCACCACTTTGGGTTCAAAGTGGTAGCGTTCGAGCCCGAAAAGTATCGCCTGCATGATTTTGGCTTCTTTCTCCGGGCCGGGTTTGGCTTTGGGTGCAGGTGTGAATTGGTTGAGGAAAAAAACGATGCCGAGTACCCCCAAAAAGGAGAAAAACAGCAGAGAGGGTTTCCATTTCATGTCTGAAATAAGTTGATCTGTGTCCGAAAGGCCTTCAGGGCGCGAGGAATACATCATGAGCGGGAATGTAGTTTACGGGTGAACAAAGATAAGGAGCGTTGGTTGGCTTGTGCAATCACCGCACCTGAGCAGCACGGCAAGAACGCAAGAATGCCGGCTTTGTGACGAGCCGCGCGGGTATTTTCTACAAAATTGCTCTACGATGACTGTTTCGACCACATTTTGGATGTGAAATTCTGTTCCAGTATGAAATCGTCAATTATTCCGACCTTCGCAGCTCTCTTCATCCAATCTTTGCTATGACCAGGAATATTTCACTGATTCTCAACGGCATCCTTCTGCTGGCTGTTGCACACTTGTACTACCTGAACTTCTCCAAAAAAGACAACACACAACCGGTTGCAACTCTGGCGCCGGCCAAAGGCGGCGGGGTGAAAATTGCCTACGTGAATGCCGACACACTCGATGCCCGGTACGAGTGGCTCAAAGAGCAAAAAAAGGCCCTGGAGCAGCGCGTCATGAACGCCGAAAAAAATATGGGCGCCAAGAAAGAAGCCCTGATGAAAGATCTGGCTGCATTCCAGCAGAAATATGAAAGCGGCACTGTGCCGCCTGCTCAATTAGAAAAAGAATACGCCGCACTCAATGAGCGCCAGCGCAAACTGGCTGAGGAGGAAGAAAGGCTCGGAAAACAACTTACCCAGGAACAACAAAAAGCCATGAACGAACTGATGGCCAATGTGGAGGCCAAACTCAAGAGTCTGCAAAGCCAAATCGGCTACGACTACATCCTGTCGTACTCCAAGGGCGGGGGTCAAGTACTGCTCGCCAACGACAGCCTTGATATCACTGTGCAGGTGCTTGACCTTCTGAACGCAAAAAAATAAGGCTTTTGAGGTTTGAGGGTTTCTGGTTGGAAGGTTTCTGGTTTTAGAACCCTCCAACCAGAAACCCTCGAACCTGCCCAACCAGATCATGCTTCGCCCTGCTACTACCGACGATATTTTCGTCATTCGCGACCTTGCGCATGCAATCTGGTGGGCGCATTATCCCGATATTATTTCGCCGGAGCAAATCACGTATATGCTGAACCTCATGTACAGCCCCGACGCGCTGCATCGGCAGATGACTGAGGAAGGTGTCCAATTCTGGCTCGTAAAACCGGACACGATGCCTGTCGGGTTCATTGCTGTCGGGAGCAAGGGGAGTGGTTCATACTTTATCCACAAGTTTTACCTTCAAAAAACCGAACAACGGAAAGGCCTCGGTTCAACGACTTTTCATGCCATGCTGGAACAATACCCCGACCTGCAGGAGCTGCGCCTGACGGTGAACCGCCTGAATTTTAAAAGCATCAACTTCTACTTCAAGATCGGATTCCGCATCGAGTCGTGCATAGACGTTCCGATCGGAAACGATTTTATAATGAACGATTTTGTGATGCTTTGGCGTCGCTGAGACGATTACTCTGCGGCCTTCACGCCCTTGGAAAACTGTGCGTACAAGTACACATTGGCCTCAAGTTCCCCAAGGTAATGATAAATCAATGGACGCACTTCCTCCCAATTCAGCCCGCCTACTCCTGTTGCCAGTCGCGGCAAGGCTACACTTGTAATATGGTCTTTTTCGATCATTTTGGCCAGTTCCCGTAGTGCATGGTTGACGTGCACGATAGAAGCCCGGCCCGGGTGGCCGTGATCAGTTGCCGGAGGTTCCTGGGTAAGCAGGTTAACGATCTGGCGATCCTCTCCCCGCCAGTGCCATAAATCTCCGGGTTTGGGGTTCGCCTGCCGGCAGTAGTGTCTGAAATCCTTGTACATACCCGGGAATGCTTCCCGGAGATTCAGTGCCAAGCCGCTATCGAAGTGATCGTTGGGCGCTACGCCATGCGCAAGAATTTGCGCACTGCTTAATAAAATATCACCATTTACTTCTTTGATCATGGAATGTGCTGTTGTGAATGAAAGAATGTTTACAGCACGAAATTGAGCGCCGGAGAAAAGACAGGTTATGAGCGTCGTCATAATGCGGTATGACGCTGCTTGGGCTGTTCTGCCGGGCGGGGCAAAAAAAAAGCGGTGCTCATTTGCACCGCCGATATTGTCGCCTCGAGAAAGTCTGGAAAGCAAATGTGGCAGTACGCTTGTATACCGCCTTGCTTTTCTGATGGAACAAAGGTGCTGTGGAGCGCTATACAAACCACTAACAAAAGGCAGGATTTTGTTACCTGTGTAATTTGTGGAAAAAGGAGGAACGATGGGTGTATGTAATTGAAATTTAATGATTTAAAAATTGGGTGCATCTTGTTTTTGTTACTTCTGGCGGCTTGAACTTGTGCGATTTTTTCGGGCCGTCTACGTTTTTGAATTCACCCTTGCATGTGGAAACGAGGTAAACAAGGTGCGTTTTTGCAGGGGCAAAAAAAAACCGCGGCGCTCGTTTGCGCCGCGGCGGTTTCCCGTATAATCTCATGAAAAGTCACAAATCTGGTGGTCAATGTTTACCGCTTCTTTCTCTTTCGCCGCCGTTGTCTTTCATTGACGATACAAAAGTGCGGGACACTCGCCCGGTGGCAAAGGACAAAAAAAAGGGTTTGTTGAAGTGCATCTTTCAGGGTGCTCTGTCTGAAAGAAGGTGTGTTTTTTTTCTAAAAATTTGACTTTCAGTTTTTTAATAAAAACTAAAGTATCGTTTTTTTAGTGGAATTTTCATTATAATGTTGAAAAAAGGCCTGCCGAAAACCCTGAAATTTTTTTTAAAAAACTTTCAGGAGGCCTGCAAAAGGTTCAATAAGTACTCGCCATAACCGCTTTTCAGATATTTCTGGCCCAGTTGCTCCAGTTGGGTATCGTTGATAAAGCCCATTTCCCAGGCCACTTCTTCGATGCATCCGATTTTGAGTCCCTGGCGCGCCTCGATAGCCTGTACAAACTGGCCGGCCTGCATCAGCGAATCGTGAGTACCGGTATCGAGCCAGGCATAACCGCGCCCCATGACGCGCACCTGAAGGCGTCCGTGCGCGAGGTAGTGGCGGTTGACATCGGTGATTTCGTATTCGCCACGCGGACTAGGAGCAAGATTGCGCGCGATTTCCACCACCGAATTATCGTAGAAATACAGGCCGGGTACGGCAAAGTGGCTCTTGGGTTTGGCTGGTTTTTCCTCGATGCTGAGCGCCCGGTTATTTTGGTCAAATTCCACCACACCGTAGCGCTCCGGGTCGGCGACCTGGTAGGCAAAGATGATACCGCCATTGGGATCGGCGCAGGAGCGCACCATTTCGCCTAGGCCTGCGCCGTAAAAAATATTGTCGCCCAGAATGAGCGCGGCGGGATCGGGACCAATAAAATCGGCGCCCAGCACAAATGCCTGAGCCAGACCGTTTGGGACGTGCTGCTCGACGTAGGAAAAGTTCATGCCGAGCGTCGTACCGTCGCCAAAGAGTTGACGAAACTTGGGGAGATCATAAGGTGTGGAAATGATAAGCACGTCGCGTATACCGGCCAGCATGAGCGTACTGAGCGGGTAGTAAATCATCGGTTTGTCGTATACGGGCATGAGCTGCTTGCTCACTGCAAGTGTCAATGGGTACAGGCGCGTGCCAAGGCCACCGGCGAGAATTATTCCTTTCACAGTTTTGAGTGTTGAGTTTCGAGTTGCTGTTGTAATAAAAATGCCTTCGCTGGTGGGGCAAAGGCATTTTATGGGAATATTGGATTCGAAAGAAGCCCGGTCTACCGGATTACAGCGTCGCTTTTACTTCCTTGATCACATACGATTCAATCACGTCACCAACTTTTATGTCGTTGAAGTTGCGTACGGTCATACCGCATTCGAGGCCGGCGCGTACCTCTTTCTGGTCTTCCTTGAAGCGCTTGAGTGAGGTAAGTTCGGCGTGCTGGCCTTCGTGTACCGGGTAAATCACGATACCATCGCGGATGATGCGTACATACTGATTACGGGTAATTTTGCCTTCCTGAACAATACAGCCGGCGACAGTACCCACCTTGGATATCTTGAATACCTCGCGCACTTCTGCCTGTCCTGTGATTTCCTCTTCTTTGGTTGGCTCCAACATGCCCTCCATAGCAGCCTTGACTTCTTCAATAGCCTCATAAATGATGGAGTAGAGTTTGATTTCCACACCTTCTTTTTCGGCAAGTTTGCGGGCAGTAAGAGACGGGCGCACCTGGAAGCCGATAATGATGGCGTCGGAAGCGGAAGCGAGCATAACGTCGCTGTCTACGATCTGGCCGACGGCCTTGTGAATGACGTTGACCTGGATTTTTTCCATGGACAACTTGATGAGCGAGTCGCTGAGTGCTTCAATGGAGCCGTCCACGTCACCTTTGACGATGAGGTTGAGCTCTTTGAAGTTACCCAGCGCGAGGCGGCGTCCGATTTCTTCGAGGCTGATGCGTTTGCTGGCGCGGGTGGCTTGTTCGCGAATCAGCTGTGCGCGGCGGGTAGCAATTTCGCGGGCTTCGGCTTCGGTAGCGGTTTCCTTGATTTTTTCGCCGGCTTGTGGTGCGCCGCCGAGGCCGAGCACAAGTACGGGAGTGGCCGGGCCGGCAAGTTTGATCTTTTTACCGCGTTCGTTGAACATGGCTTTCACCTTGCCGGAGTGCTCGCCGGCAATGATCGGGTCACCTTCGTTGAGTGTACCGTTTTCGACGAGAATTTTGGTCACATAGCCCCGCCCTTTGTCGAGCGATGCTTCGAGAACGGTACCGGTTGCCCGGCGCGAAGGGTTGGCTTTCAGTTCAAGGAGTTCGGCTTCGAGCAGGACCTTTTCGAGGAGTTTATCCACGTTGGTGCCTTTTTTGGCTGAAATATCCTGGCTCTGGTATTTGCCGCCCCATTCCTCCACGAGGAGGTTCATCTGGGCGAGTTCGTTTTTGATGCGTTCCGGATCGGCGCCGTCTTTGTCTATTTTGTTGATCGCAAACACGAGTGGAACTCCTGCGGCTTGCGCGTGGCTTATCGCTTCCCGTGTTTGGGGCATGATGCTGTCGTCGGCGGCAACCACAATGATGGCGATATCGGTTACTTTGGCGCCCCTTGCACGCATGGCGGTGAAGGCTTCGTGGCCCGGGGTGTCGAGGAACGTGATGCGCTTGGCGTCGTCCCCGTCACCTACCATTACCTCGTAGGCGCCGATATGCTGGGTGATACCGCCGGCTTCGCCTTCGGCTACTTTTGCTTTGCGAATATAGTCGAGCAGGGAGGTTTTGCCGTGGTCTACGTGGCCCATCACGGTGACGATAGGTTGGCGGGGGCGCAAATCCTTGGGATCGTCCACTTCCTCCTCCTCTACTTCCACCTGTTCTTCGGCGCTGATGAATTCCACTTCGTAGCCAAACTCGCTGGCCACTACTTCGATAATTTCGGCGTCGAGGCGCTGGTTGATGGAGACGAAAATGCCGAGCGACATGCATGCCTTGATGATGTCGGCTGGTTTGACGTTCATCAGTGAAGCCAGGTCGGACACAGAGACGAACTCAGTGACTTGCAGCAGTTTTTCGTTGTCCGACATTTCGGCCAACTCGGCGCGTTCGCGCATGGTGTCGCGTTTGTCGCGGCGCATTTTTTGTCGCTTGCGACTGGCGCCGGCGCCCATGCGGGTCATGGTTTTCCGGATTTGATCTTCGATTTCTTTTTGGGAAACCTCTTTCTGATCGGTACGCCCGCGTCCTTTTTTATCGCCCTGGTTGCTGGTCAGCGATGCCTGAATGGCTGCTGCCGTGATGGGCTGCTGGATTTTTTTGCGTTTGCGTTTGCGGCGTTCGGCGTCGCTGCCTGCTGCGCCCTCGGTTTGTTGGGGCTGGGTTCCGCCGGCAGTAGCCGGGCGCTGACCGCCGGTGTTGCCGGGGGCGGCCCCTTTGTTGTCGCGACCCCGACCTTTGTCGCGACCGCCACCTTTGTTTCGGTCGCCTGACGAAGGCGCGCTACGTTGTTCCAGGTTGACTTTCCCCAGGATTTTGAGGCCGCGCAACTGCGGGGCATCTGCCCGGTAAAAGTCGGATTCCGGTGCTGCTGCCTGTTCGTCGCCTGCCGACTCGCTGGGTGCCGGGGTTGGTTCGGGTGTCTTGCTTTCCTGCGGTGGAGAGGGCATTTCGACCGGTTTTTCTTTTTCCACCGGGCGTTCTACAACCACCACGGGTTCTTCTTTCGGTGCGGGTTCGGCGGGCTGCTCTGCCGGCTTGGGAGGTTCTTCCTGCTGAGGTTGCGGTTTTGGGGGTGGGTTCAGATCAATTTTTCCGACCACGCGCAACGCAGGGCGCTCGCGTTTGACCATTTCCGGCTCTTCCTTGACGGGCGGCGGGGAGGGAGGCGTCTCCTTGGGTTTGGTCGCCTCGGTTTCCCGGGGGGGCAAAAGCGAAGGACGAACTATGGGGGCAGGGGGCGTTGTGGGCGCCGGAGCAGCGGGGGTTGGTTCTTTTTTCAGGACCGGGCGGGCCAGTTTGTCCGCCTCCTTTTTGATAGCCATGTCGCGCTGGTACTCCTTTTGGAGCACATCCAACATCTCGTCTGTAATTTCTGCGGTCGGTTTTTCTTCCACTTCGGAAAAACCTTTGCTGCGCAATGTCTCGACGATGGTGTGCAGACCGACGTTGAAATCCTTGGCTACCTTAATTAATTTTAATGCCATGCAGTGTTTTTTCCTGCTAAATTGAAAAAGTTGGGTTTGATGTTTCTGAATGGGCTTTGGCCCCTGGATGCGTTACGGTTGGAAGGCTTGAAAATTTAAATTTTGAATAAAAGCGGCGCAAAGGTACTAAAATTGTTGAAGCGCGTGCATGCCGGGAAACCGGCAAATTCGTGCCTTACAGCCCGAAAATCGAGCGTCCGGGGTATTGGGCTGCATCGCCGAGTTCTTCTTCGATGCGGAGCAACTGGTTGTATTTGGCCACCCGGTCGGAGCGGCTGGCGGAGCCTGTCTTGATCTGGCCTGTGTTAAGCGCCACCGCCAGATCGGCGATGGTCGTGTCTTCGGTTTCGCCGGAACGGTGGCTGATGACCGAAGTGTAGGCATGGCGTGTAGCGAGGTTGACGGCATCAATAGTCTCGGTCAGGGTGCCGATTTGGTTGACCTTGATGAGGATCGAGTTGGCGATTTTTTCATCAATCCCGCGCTGGAGGCGCTCGGTGTTGGTCACGAACAGATCGTCGCCCACCAGCTGGATACGGTGCCCCAGAGTTTCGGTCATGCTTTTCCAGCCGTCCCAGTCGTCTTCGGCGCAGCCGTCTTCGATGGAATGGATGGGGTAGCGGTTGCACCAGTCTTTCCAGAACGCCACCATGTCGTTGCGGCTGAGGCGGTCGCCGGTAGATTTTTTGAACACATATTCGCCTTTTTCAACGTCGTAAAACTCGGACGCAGCGGCGTCAAGCGCGATCACAATGTCGTCAAGCGGGCGGTATCCGGCAGCCTGAATCGCGGTCATTACCATCTGGATGGCTTCCTCGTTGTTTTTGATGCCGGGGGCAAAACCGCCCTCGTCGCCCACATTGGTGGCGTAGCCTTTGCTTTTGAGCACTTTTTTCAGGTGGTGAAAAATTTCCACGCCCATGCGCAAGCCTTCGCTGAACGACTCGGCGCCGACGGGCATGATCATGAATTCCTGAAAATCAATTCCGTTGTCGGCATGCGCACCGCCGTTGAGGATGTTCATCATGGGCACGGGCAGCACGTGCGCATTTACACCACCGAGGTAGCGGTACAGCGGTTGTCCGAACTCTTCGGCAGCGGCTTTGGCCACGGCGAGCGACACGGCAAGGATGGCATTGGCGCCGATCTTGCTTTTATTCCGGGTGCCGTCGCGTTCGATCATCGTGCGGTCAATTTTGATCTGGTCGGATACTTCGCAGCCCGACAGTTCTTCCCGCAGGATTTTTTCCACGTTTTTCACGGCTTCGCGCACGCCCTTGCCGAGGTAGCGGCCCTCTTCGTTGTCACGGAGTTCGACGGCTTCGTGTATGCCCGTACTGGCGCCTGAAGGCACGGCGGCGCGGCCCATGAAACCGGCTTCAGTCCAGATTTCCACTTCTACGGTGGGGTTGCCACGGGAATCAATGATCTCACGGGCGATGATGTCGCGGATGGCGCTCATATTGCGTTGACTGGTTGTTTTGTTGATGAGTTGACTGGTTCTGTGTTAGGGCGCGCAAAAGTAGCCAAAATACCCGGGGGCAGCTCATCTTTAGAAAAAACTCACAGGAATAATCCGGTATTCGCAATTCTGCGGGGCGTTTGCTGCGAAGTTTGTCCTGTGCACCGGTGCGGCACCGCCGCAAAAGCAATAGTGTCATTTTGGCATTTTCGATCAAAAAAATGCCAAAATGACACCCGTGCAGGTGCAAACGCTGCCAAAAAATCTCCAAATACTGCTTGGTACGTGAATTGAAAGGCGGGTATAAACAATTTTTCATTCAATTCTCTAACTTCTCAAATCTGTTAAAATATGGCTAACATAGCAAAAATTCGCACGTACCCCTCAACCAATTTCTTCCCCGGCGGTTTATTGAACGACTTTTTCAACCGCTCTATCGGGGACTTCGTCGGCTCGGATATGCTCGCTACCCAACCGGCTGTCAATGTGGTGGAAACAAGCGCCGAGTTCCGGCTGGAAGTAGCCGCGCCGGGTTTCGAAAAGCAGGATTTCACGTTGAGTGTGGAAAAAGACTACCTCACCATCAGTGCAAAACACGAGCAGAAAGAAGCAACCGAAGACGAACACTTTACCCGCCGCGAGTTTCGGTTCGAGTCTTTCCAGCGTGCATTTAAACTGCCCCAAACCGTGAACCAGGAGCACGTCAAAGCCGTTTATGAAAACGGCATTCTGAAAGTGACGCTGCCGAAAAAAGAAGAAGCCAAAGCCGTAAGCAAAGTCATTGCCATCGGTTAGGCACTGAAAAACAAACCAGGAAAGTAGAGTTGTTTTCATAAGGTTAGTTAATAGGGTTTTAGGTGTTTTCATGGAGCCGGGGCAGCAATGTCCTGGCTCTTTTTCTTTTCGCGACGGAAGCCCTACTTTTACGCACCGAAACCGACCACCTCTTCAAATGCAGCAATTTACGATGCCCGTTACCGGTCAATTCCCGAACGAGTCCTACCTCGATGGTCTGCGCAACGACCCGGAGTCGAGCATTGCTGTGGTGTATGACGAGTTTCGTGGCCCCGTACTCCGGGCTTTTTCGGAGATGGGCGTGCCGGACCAGGATGCAATCCTCTTTTTTCAGATGGCTGTGACCGACGCCGCGCGTATGGCCCGCACGGACCAGATTCCGGATTCGACGCCGTTTCCTGTGTTTCTACACGCGCTTGCCGTGGCGCACAGTTATGCCTCGAAAGGCGTGCCGGAGTTGCCCACAGAAGCGCCTGCCGGATGCGATGCAGCTGCCTGGCGCCGGATGCCGGCTGCGACTACGCTTCGCGAAACCCAGGCAAAAACTGCCGGCTGGGCAATTATTCCGGAACTGGAACCGGAGTGCCGCGCGGTTTTGCTGGAAGAACCCGAAGACTCAGATGCCGACGACGAGGCGGCCCGGGAAAAACGGAACGATTGCAAAGAGCACGTTCTACGGGCGATTCATGCCTCCGTTTCATCGGAGTTACCCGCATGGCTGTTGCCCGCGCTGCGCGATACCGACGGCCATGCGGCCTGGCAGCGCACCCAGGAACTGGAGCAAGGCCGGCATACGGAAAACCCGCCGGCTCCGCCGGAATCCAACCGGATATGGCGCTGGGTGGTCGTAGTTTTTCTCGTGACTGTGGTCGGTTACAGCGCCTTTCAGTTTTTCTTTCGCCCTAAAACCGCTGCCGAGGTTTTCGCCGACAATTTTGCCCCGCCGGGCAGTTTGATAGCGGATATGGAAAAACGCTATGGCCCGGAAATGGGCAACGACTCGGTCAGCGCCCGACCCAATACCTGCATGTTTCTCCTGCGCGAGGCCGACGCCTATTACCAGGCCAGCGACTACGAGTCGGCCCTCGAGCCGCTGCTGCTCATCGTCACCGATTCTCTTGCAATTTGCCAGTCAGACGCCTGGTATTTCCTAGGAATCATCCAGTTGCAACTGGAAGAGCCGGCTTCTGCCGTCCAGTGTTTTGCTAAAATAGACGACATCGAGCGCTATGGGGAAGACCTGTATTGGTACCAGGCGCTCGCATTTGTGCAAATGGCCAAAGGCAACCCGCTCCTGCGCGACCGGGCTATACGCGCCGTCGAACAAGCCATCGGAAATATTCAGGACCCGAAACGCCGGGCCAGAGCGGAAGAAATGCTGACCAACCTGTCCAAATAACCCGTATGCAACTTGTAGAAAAATACTTTCCCAACCTGACTCCGGAACAACGCGAACGTTTTGCCGTGTTGCCGGCGCTATACACGGAATGGAACGCCAAAGTGAACGTGGTGTCGCGGCAAGACATCGAAAACCTCGAAGTGCGGCATGTGCTGCATTCGCTGGCGATAGCCAAAGCGTTTGCGTTCAAGCCAGATGCTCGCTTGCTCGACCTTGGTACCGGCGGGGGCTTCCCGGGAATTCCACTGGCCATTCTGCTGCCCGAAGTGCACTTTGTACTGATTGACGGTACGGGAAAAAAAATAACCGTCGTGCAGGAAATCATCCGGGCACTTGGATTGACCAATGCTGAAGCGCACCATGTGCGGGCCGAGGAACTGAAAATGCGCGGGACGTTTGACTTTGTCGTCACTCGTGCCGTGGCGCCGTTGGACAAACTCCTGTCCTGGAGTCAGCCCCTGCTGAGCCGGAAACACCGGCACGCTTACCCGAACGGGGTCATGGCGCTCAAAGGCGGCGACCTGCGCGCCGAATCGGCGGCATTGCCGGGTCGCGTCCGCGACTATGTGGAAGTGTTCCCGGTGCAGGACTACTTTCAGGAACCCTGGTTTGAAGAGAAATGGGTGGTGTACATGCAGGGGTAAACCGGCCTGCTATTTTTTCCGCTTGCGGAAGTTGCCGTAGCTTCGTTTCCGCGAACGACCGCCGCCGCTACTGCTGCTGTTTCCGCTGTTTCCGCTGTTTTTGCCGCCGCGCTTGCGTTGGTTCTGGCGTTGCTGCTGCATCTCACGCTCTTTTTTGTTGGCGCTGAATGCCAGAATATCGAGTGAGCTGTGCCCTTCGTGCAGTTCCAACTCGCCGTTGGACAGGATTTCGAGGTCGTCCTTCACCACGTCGTCCGAGACGTAGTGCTCCCGGTTCCAGGTTTTGTAGGCCAGTTTCATGTATGAGGCAATTACCTCCACAAATCCCTCTTTCTTCGTGCCTTCCGGCATTTCGATGGCTTTTTTGATGAGGGTTTGCACATTGTACCCATAGTGGCGCAAGCGTTGGTTGGCAGGCGGGTAGTCGGGCCGCTCAACTTTGGGCTTGTCTTCCGGGCGGCGCAGGGTGATTCCCTGAGGAGGGGTCACATCCAGAGCATAACCGGCTATGGCGTTGGCGTGGTTCCAGAGTTTGTCCCGGTAATCGTCCATGTTCCGGTTGCCGATCGGGTTGAGTTGCATCATCAGCGCGATGATGGCCTCCACGGTTTTCTGGCGTTTGGGGCGCTCCGGAATGGTTCTGGCGTACTCCAGCATTTCCTGCACGGCACGCCCGTACTCCGGATAGCGGATATGTTCTTTTTCGGTGTTGTATTCGATATTTACCTTGTTCATTTCTAAAGTTTTGGGTTTTGAGTTTTGGGTTTTGAGTGCGGTTCCGACTACTCGAAACTCAAAACTCAAAACCCGAAACTCAAAACTGTGAGGATTACTCGACCGTCACGGATTTGGCCAGATTGCGGGGTTGGTCTACGTTGCAGCCGCGCTGCAGGGCGATGTGGTACGCCAGCAATTGCAGGGGAACTACGGACAACAACGGCGTGAGCGGATCTTCTGTTGCAGGAATTTCAATGGTGTAGTCGGCAAGTTTCTTGATCGTCTGGTCGCCTTCGGTGACGACGGCCACCACGACGCCCTTGCGGGCTTTCACCTCCTGGATATTGGACACAATTTTGTCGTAAGCGCTCAGGTTGGTGGCGATTACGAACACCGGCATGTTTTCGTCAATGAGGGCAATGGGGCCGTGTTTCATTTCCGCCGCCGGATAGCCTTCGGCGTGGATGTAGGAAATCTCCTTGAGTTTGAGCGCGCCCTCGAGTGCGACGGGGAAATTGTAGCCGCGGCCAAGGTACAAGGCGTTAGGACAATCTTTGAACTCGCCGGCTATGTACTTGACCTGCTCGTGGCAGTTTTTGAGCAGATGATCCACTTTGTCGGGGATCAGAGCAAGTTCCTGCACGAGTTTCTGGTACTGTGATTTACCGAGAAATCCGCGTTCGTATCCGAGAATGAGGGCCATGACCGTGAGCATGGTCACCTGACCGGTGAACGCCTTGGTGGAGGCTACGCCGATTTCCGGTCCTACGTGGATGTACGAACCGCTGTGGGTGGTGCGGGCGATGGAGGAGCCCACCACGTTGACGATGCCGTAGGTGATGGCGCCGTGTTCCTTGGCTAATTCGAGTGCCGCGAGGGTGTCGGCGGTTTCGCCGGACTGGGAAATGGCCAGCACGATGTCCTGCTCGCGCACTACCGGCTTGCGGTAGCGGAATTCGGAAGCGTATTCCACCTCCACGGGCAGGCGGGCCAGTTCTTCAAACAGGTACTCGCCGATCATGCCGGCGTGCCAGGAAGTGCCGCAGCCGAGGATGATCATGCGCTGAGCATTCACCATACGTTTTTTGTACTCCTCCATGCCGCCGAGGCGCACCCAGCCTTCTTCGGCGTTCATGCGGCCGCGCATACATTCGGCGATGGTGGCAGGCTGCTCAAATATTTCCTTGAGCATGAAATGCTCGTAGCCACCCTTTTCCAACTGCTCAATTTCCAGTTCGATCTCCTGCGTGCTGGGCGTCATTTCCTCGTTGCGCAGGGTTTTAATCGTCAGGTCGCCGTCGCGGGTCACGGTGGCTACTTCCTCGTCGTTGAGGTACACCACTTTTTTGGTGTGCTCTACAATGGGCGTGGCGTCGGAGGCGATCAGGAATTCTTTTTTGCCGATGCCGATAACGAGGGGGCTGGACTTGCGCGCGGCCACTAATTTGTCCGGTTCGTTGCGGTCCATAACCACAATAGCGTAGGCGCCTTGTACCTGGGTGAGTGCCTGCCGCACGGCTTCTTCGAGGCGAAGGTTGTCGCGTTGCTGCACTTCCTCGATCAGATGGACAAGGACTTCGGTATCGGTTTCACTATGAAATGTATGGCCGTGCTTCAGCAGGGCACTTTTCAGGAGCGCGTAATTTTCGATGATGCCGTTGTGGATCAGCACGAGGCGACCGTTGCCGCTGCTGTGCGGGTGTGCGTTGATGTCGTCGGGTTTACCGTGGGTGGCCCAGCGGGTATGGCCCATGCCGGCAGTGCCGGCCACGTTTTTATCGCCGGTGAATGCTTCCAGTTCCGACACCTTGCCTTTCTTCTTGTATACATTCAACGAGCCGTTCTGGATGGCCACGCCGGCGCTGTCGTATCCCCGGTATTCGAGACGGTGCAGGCCTTTAATGATGATCGGATAGGCTTGCTTGGGACCGATATAGGCGATGATACCACACATGGGATGACAGTTTTGAGTGTTGAGTTTTGAGTTTTGAGTGGGCTACCGGACGCGGGTGTACTTCAGGGTAAGTTTGGCGGGAAACGTGGTGCTTTTGGGGCCGTAAAAAACTGCGCGCGTAGCCGAGCGGCTTTGCGGGTACACGTTGACGTACAGGGTTTGCTTTTTGATGTCGCCCGAAGCATTGTCCACCATGGACTGAAAGCGGCGCGTGAGGGTCATCCGGTAGCGATCTACCGTGTTTGCCCCATCCAGCGTTTTTTCCGGGAAACCGCCAAAGAAACTGAAGCCGCCGGTGAGCGTGGAGCCGAGGGAGTAAAGCACATCGGAGGTGAGCGTGGTGGTGGTATCGCCGATGATTTCGGTAAACACCACCTGGTCGGCGAGGCGCAGTTTCGGATCGTCTTCGGGAAGGGAGGCGGCAGTGAGCGCCAGTTCGGCTTTGTTCACGGCGATGTCGTCGAGCAGGTGGGCGTAGGGAATTTCGATTTTCAGGCGCAGGCCGGACATGCCCTGCACGAAGAGCAGGTCGTCGGCGGGTTGGCCGATGTAGGGCGCCACCCGTTTGCCGGAGTAGTCGTGGGAAAAGTGTACGAACTTGTTGCCGCCGGCAAAGGAAAATTCAAACAGGCGCGAGTTGGTGATCGTGTCCGTGTCGTATTTGAAGTACAGGCGAATCCGGCTGTACGTCGTATTGTTCAAGTCGAACGCCATCAAAGTGCCCGGACTGCCCATAGCGGAGGAGGTGAAGCGCAGCCCGCGCAGTTTTCCCCAGAACATAGTGTCCGACGTCAGGGTGAGGCTGTCCAGATCAAGCAGTTCCTGGCCGAAAGCGTTGTTCAACGGGATACGCACGTAGGCACCTTTGGCCGTGGTGTCGAATGGAAGCGGATGTGTTTCGTAGGGCCTGGGTACAAACGTAGCCTCGCCGAGTAATTCATCCACCGGCAGAGTTTCATTCGAGTAGTAGTCGCGATCCCAGCGAAGACCCGAACCCGCCGCCACGCGGTGGATTTGCAGGTTTTGCATGGGCGCCGCCGAAGTGGTGTCGCCGTAAAACCCGCCCGGCGCAAAGCGCACATACAGGACGATGGAGTCCAGATTGGCGTTTTTGAAATTGGGACTCAGGTCTTGCAGTCGGAACAGGGAAAATACCTCCGATTGGGACTTGCCGAAAACGGGGTCGTCCAACTGCCCGCACAGGAATGTTGTGGCCGTGGACGAGCGGTCGGAAGTCACGAGGCTGTCTTCGGGCAAAACCGAGCATTGCAGGGTCAGGGTATCGGTGTAGGCGTATTCAGCGAGTTGGTCGTCCAGCAAGTCGGCGCCGAAAGCGGTGGGTTTGGTGCAGCTATAGCCCCAAAGGAGAACCGCTCCTGCGAACAACAGGGCACTCAGGTACGAAAAAAAGGTCAATTTCATGTGTTTGGATAAGGATTAGGAAACCTCTGCCTCGCTCAGTTGCCGGAAAAACTCAAGGTTATTTTCGCGGAAGCCTTCCTCGCCTTTCCAGGGGAGCACGGGCTTGTCCTGTGCGACGGACAGGTACTCAACGCTTTCGTCCACGTCTTCGCTGCCGACAATGACGGCGTCGGCAAATGCGCATGCGCCTTTGTGCATGGACAGGCCGTCGCCGGATTTGTAGGCTTCCAGGTCGGCAGCCGACAGGTTGTTGATGGCCGCTTTCTGGAAAAAGCGCTCGGCGCCCTGGCTTTCATGCTCGTCACCAAACACGGTGTACACCACGGTGGACTGGGCGAACAGCGGTTCGGTTTTGTAGGCGGTTTTCAGGTACAGCGGCAGCAGGCTGGTGAGCCAGCCCTGGCACAGGATGATATCGGGCGCCCAGCCGAATTTTTTCACGGTCTCGACGGCGCCTTTGCAGAAAAAAGCCACGCGGTCGGGGTTGTCCTCGAAAGGGCGGCCGGCGTCGTCGTCGAACACGAATTTGCGTTTGAAAAAATCTTCGTTGTCGAGGAAGTACACCTGAAGCCGGGAGCCGGGCAGCGAGGCCACCTTGATGATGAGCGGGTAGTCGTCGTCGTCCACGATAATGTTCATGCCCGAGAGGCGGACGACCTCGTGCAGGCGGTGGCGGCGTTCGTTGACCACGCCGTAGCGCGGCATGAGAATCCGCAATTCATAACCATTGTCCTGAAAAAACTTGGGTAACTGGGCCACTAAGGCGGAGGTTGAAGAGCCTTCGGTGTAGGGTTCCATCTCCTGGGTAACGATAAGCAAGCGCTTCTTTTCCATGTATGCTAAGACCTGACTTTGTGTTTGAATCCCCTTCAGGGATGTTCGCGGCACGATGCCTGCGACGAAATCGGCTGCAAAAGTATAAAAAATCCCTGAGCATTCGGGCGTGCATTTGGGGGGAGAAAATTTACGGGGGTATCTCAACAAAAAACCGCCCCGCATCTTGACATCCTGCGCAAACGCCTATTTTCGCCCTTCGTCCCCGCAAACCTTCCAACTTTCCAACCCGAAACCCTCCAACCAGCAACCTTGTGTTCAACCATGATTTCATTCCGAGAGGTAATTCAGCGTGAAAAAGAGCAACTTTTAGTGCGGCGCCAAAAATTGGGTATCGAACACGGCAGCCCGGAGCAGGAAAACTGGTTCGGTATCGCCCTGTCGGGCGGCGGCATCCGCTCGGCCACCATCAACCTCGGTTTTCTGAAAACCCTGCACCGCTTCGGTATTCTGAAAAAAGCGGATTACCTGAGTTCTGTTTCCGGCGGCGGCTACACCCACTCCTACGTGCAGGCTACGACGAAAGAAGCCGGCAGTATGGACGTGCTTTTTTCCAACGAACACGTGGACGCCATGCGCCGCCACGGCGAATACATGACTCCCGGACAAGGCTACTGGAAGACGTTCAACACCCTGCTGCTGGTGGTGGCGTTTTTGGTTAGTTGGAGCATGAGCCTCATCAACCCGCTCATCGTGGGCGGTATTTTGTACTATGCCTACAGTTTGGTCACAGCCCTGTTCACCGAAAACCCGCTGGTCGGCACTATTGGTCTGGCGTCGGAAATGACCACCTTGCTGATGTACGTGGCCGCCGGAATTTTCGCCGTGCACTTTGTTACCAACGTATACCTCAATTACCACCTGGGGGTGTCCAAAGCATTTAACCGCATCGAGGCGGCGCTGGCGGTCGTGTTTATCGTCCTGTTTGTGTGGGCGGAACTGGCCGAACTCGGCGGCACCGGCCTTACCGCCGAGCCGCTGGACGCCCTGCTCAAAATGCTTACCCTGATCGTGCTCGGGTTTTATGTAAACCCCAATGCGATCAGTTTCCACCGGTTTTACCGCAAACAATTAGCCGACCTGTACCTGCGATTTTCCGGCAAGGCGCGAAATATTCCGCTGGGTGAAATGTTCGACGCGCAGGCTTCCGATCCCCGGAAGTATGAGGCGCCCTATCCGCTCATCAACACTTGCCTGAACCTGCAAAACCCCGCCGGCGACGCCAAATTCATGGGCACCAAAGCCAGCGACTACTTCCTGCTCAGCCCGCTGTTTTGCGGCTCCAAACTGACGGGCTACATCCCCACCAATTACTACGACGACTACCGCAGCATGACTCTGCCCGCCGCCGTCACCATTTCGGCGGCAGCCGTCAACCCCGGCATGGGCATGTACTCCAGCCCGATGCTCAGCGCCCTGGTCACCCTGTTCAATGCCCGGCTCGGGTGCTGGGTCTCCAACCCGTTAGTTTTGAAAAAAGCATACGGCATGATCTGGTGGCCGATCTATTTTTTCCGCGAACTGCTGGGGCGCATCGGCTCCAACAACCGGATGATCAACATTTCCGACGGCGGCCACATCGAAAATTTCGGCGCCTACGAACTCCTGCGCCGCGGCTGCCGACTTATCATTTCGGTAGATGCCGGCGAAGATTCCGGCTACCGTTTTGACGACCTGAACAACTTCGTGCTGCGCGCCCGGAACGAACTGGGTATCGAAATCCGCTTCCGCGACGACCAGCAACCCGAAGACCTCATTCGCCCGCGCCCCTCCTCGGTGTACTCCCGCAAACGCTACGCCGTGGCCGACATTCTCCAGTGGTGGGAAGATCGCGTGGTGACCGACCCGGCCTCCGGCAAGGAGCGCAAGGAAACCGTCAACCTCAAGCAGCCGATCAAGGTGGGCACGTTTGTGTACGTCAAATCATCCGTCACGGCGCCCGGCGGCAAACCCGACCTCGACCCGTCCGACGCCCTGAAATACGGCACCTACAAGTACAAAATCTACCATCCGGAGTTTCCGCACGAGTCCACGAGCGATCAGTTTTTCGACCCCGTGCAGTGGGAGGCCTACTACCAGTTGGGCCAGTACCTCGGCGCCGACATGCTCGGGGTAGACGACCTGGAAGCCTACGCCTCCGGCGAAAAAACGGCGCCGAACCTCCGCGTCGAAGAACTGCTGGACTGGTTCGACGACCCGACCAACTGCCCGCTCTTTCAGGCCAAACCCGCTCCGCGTGCCGCTGCGCCGGATGCCGATGTGCTGGAAAGCGTGTACGCGCCGCCTGCTGCAGTGGAAGAGGAAGTAAAATACCGGATGTAAAATCACGCTATGACAAACCGGCTTTTTCCAAGACTGGACCAGTCTCAGGGCAACGGCAAGTACACCTCCCTGAATCCGGAGAGTATCCTGCACACCATTTACCAATTGGAACGCCGAATCGCCGAGCGTTTTCCGGAGTCGGGACTGTTGCAGGTGTGTTGCGAGTTTCGCTACCTGGCCTCGCAATCGGAGCAACTGGCCCGCCGGCTCGGCCCGCCGATCTGGCCGGTGCGGATCGTGACCATTCTGGCGGCGGGTTTGCTGCTGTTCGTGGCCCTGGGGGCGGTAATCGTGGTGGTTGACAAGTTTTCGATAGATACCGACAACATCGCCGAGGTGCTGCAAGCCACCGAAGCGGGTATCAACGAACTGATTCTGCTGGGCCTCGCGCTGTTTTTTCTGACCAGCCTCGAAACGCGCATCAAGCGCTTTTCGGCCTTGCAGGCCCTGCACCGCCTGCGTTCCATTGCGCACGTGGTGGACATGCACCAGTTGACCAAAGACCCGGCGCAGATGCTCGCCCGGTTTCAGGACACAGAATCCTCGCCCAAACGCACGCTCAGCCGCTACGAATTGGTGCGCTACCTCGATTACTGCGCCGAAATGCTGGCGCTGGACAGTAAAGTGGCCGCGCTTTTCGCCCAGAACATGGACGACCCTGTGGTGCTGAACGC
>JAEUUV010000055.1 GCA_016787285.1 Saprospiraceae bacterium
ATCAAAAATCGATTTTTGGAGCCTCTTTGATACTATCGTCCACCCTCAAGCATCAGGCTGCGGAAAGTTCCAAACCAACAAGTGGGCCGCCTGAAATGAAAAAGACCGCCTCATAAGTGCGACTTATGAGACGGCCTCGTCCAATGTTTAAATCTGGCGGAAATTTGATCTGCACCTTGCTGCTACACGGATCAATGCCTGATCACTACTTTTTGGGTAATTGGATCCCGGTTTTGCCACTTGCATTGAAGGAAGTAAACTCCGGCGGGGAGACTTCCTGTGTGGATCGTTACAACCCCGTTCGTGGTAGCATAGTCTTCCCGAAGGAGGATTCTGCCGCTCAAATCAGACAGGTTTACCTGAAAAGGGGATACCGATTCGGGGATAGCTACAGAGAAAGACTGGTCGGCGGGATTGGGGACTACAGATAGTACTTCCTCTTGATCTGACCAACTGCGTTCTCCTGAGCCGTCGTCAAATCCATTGGGTGTACATAGGCCACCCATAGCACACGTAGTTTCTGTGAGGTCTGCAATTATCAGAAACCATTCCTGCGGGTCGAATGCAGTACAAACACCTGCATATCCTTGCGGAAATAAATCGAGGCTTACTGTGTATTGTGTGGCATGTGCCGCGGCAATAGAACCATCAAAACGGGCAGGACAGGCGCCGGAATAATTTCGCCAGTCGTTTCCGGTCAAAAATTGGGGTGCTCCGGTTGAGGTAACCATGTTGTAATGTAACCCCGCATCGGGGTGAGAATTAAAGGTATTTCGCCCGATAAAGCTGCCACTATTGAGAGTGCCTTCGATAAACAAACCTGATCTTGAATTACTGAGTTGGTTACAACACACATTTACGACACCCGAATTATTGACGAGTTCCAGGCCCCTGTTTGCATGCAATCCACCCGATAAACCAAGTTGATTGCCTTGAATGGTCAAGCCGGCCGAAGTGCCGCTTGCCCGGATATGATGAAGCATGTTTGCAATGCCCAAGACTGTATTGTTATTCACCGTTGCATTCCCGGCGGCATTATTTACCAAAATTCCACCAACAGCCGCCGCCCCGGTTTGGTTGACCACGTTGGAATTGACATTTAAAGTGGTGCTTTGAAGAATTCCAGTCACCTCAATTCCATTAGCTCCAGCTGCACCGGGTATTTGCACTGGGTTATTTTGAAGGATATCGCAAGGGCCGCCCCTAATACTACCTACAAGGATGCTGCTCATTACAGAATTGCTCCCTGTAAATATTCTGTTTTCACTAATCTCAATATCTGCTGTATTATGACTATAAACTCGAATCGCGTGACGAGTTGTATTCGTGAATTCATTGTCTATAATATCGAGGAGGAGAGACCCATTAAAAAAATTAACACCGTTCAGGCAATCGGTAAAATGGGCGCCCGACAAACTAATTCTTGAAGACAGTAAGGCATCCACCCCGTAGGTTTGAAGAAAAAAATTGCCTCCTGTGATAGTAATGTCATCTGAGCCTGTTGCACAATAAATTCCTGTCATGGTAGATATATTATTCCGACGATAGGTGTTGCGGTCTATGTTGATATGAACAGAAGAAATATTTATGCCAATATTACAATCGTAAAACAAATTATCCCTGATCAGGTGCTGCGCTGGAATTTGATTACCCGTAATTTTCAAACCATTAGAACAAAAATAAAACCCCGAATTTTGTATCGCAAAATCAGCATCCTTTTCAACCGAAACGCCGTTAACCGCTAAATTGATGGTACATGAGTCCATGTTTAGATTACTGGAATCCCTTAATAAAATCCCCCCCCATTTAACACTTGCTTGACAATTGATGAAAGCACTTTTGTCGCAGTTCAATTCACCATCGCTTTGAACCCTAATATAAGCCAGCTGCCCCATTCTTCCTACGGTAGATACAACATCCCAGACGCTATTGGCATTTATACGAACCTCTGAGTTAGCGTCAAACAACAAATATGAATTTTCAACTAGCCAGGTTTGTCCCCCGTCCACAGCAAAAACTCCTCTTATCCTTACGCATTGGCCATTCAGATGATTGAAACCCGGGAAGTTGGCCATGGCCACAGTCAGGGTAGGGATATTAACATCACTACCCACAACAATTGGGGTGCCCTCAATGCATGAACACTGGGCAATGGTTTTGTAATTATTCAGGAAAATAATGCTTAATAGCAGGAAAATAATCCGGGCAGGAGCCAAGCCCACAGGCTTGATACTGCTCTTGTCGGTTATTTGAAAAATATTCAACTGTTTCATAATTAAAATCAGGTTGTATGCCTGACAGTTTGCCAGACAAGATGAAGAAATGTAAATTAGTGAAAGGGTAAACAGGATGGCTTGGTCAATCTTGACCGAAATAGATGGACAAGTCAGGGCGAAATAAGCAGGCACTCTGCTTGATTCTGTTGCGCGCGTCAGTTCGTTCGAAATAGCCCAATGTCAGAAAAGGAGTCCGAGGTCTTAATCAGGGTTGTTCACCACCACCATTGTACGGTATACAATATTGCCGTACATAATACATGATTCCGTCATGGTAGGTAAATGGCAGATCGCTGTTAAAAAACTCCGTTGAGCGAATCCAGACGCCGGAGAAAACGAACGGGATGGCGTTCGGAAGGCTTGGCGGGTGGTAAATATTTTTGATATCGTTCAGGATGTTCATATTGGTTTGCATTTGTGCCGGTGAAAGGCAATTCAGACCGTTTCCGCCATTGCTCATCGGCCACAAGAGGTCACCCAGGGGGCTGTCGTTGTAACCAAAGGGCTCGCCTAATGTGGTTAACGGAAATGTAACCGTCTCCCCGTAACATACCGGCCAACAGATAGACTGGTTCATGATTTCCATCTCTCTGTCCGCCGCGTCTTTGGGTTGTTGGGTACCATCACATTTTCCCAAATCACCGCCCGGACGCCAGTAATCATCGGGCTGAACACCGCATTCGATTTGAAGGATGGGGCCGGCGTCCCCATTTGTTGCAGTAAGTATCGTAACGGCAAGTTCGGTGTGTCCTTCCCGGTTCTCCTTGACCGTAACATCCGTCAGGAACAAGATCCTGCCGGGTTGCCGGCTGATTTCGGTTTGGATAGCCGCATACAATTGATTGTAGGCATTTTGCAGGCCGATGCCGCTCAACACACCGGGGGAAACATGATTTACCGTGAGTGTGAAATCTTTTTTGGCAAAATCGGACAACGCGTTTTTCTGAACCAGAAAATCGAGGTGTGCGGTACCCTCCAGCAAAGCCAAAGCGTCCTCTGCCGGCGTGTCGGAAAAATCATGCTGGTCGGCAGCCGAATTTTCCCGAACAGATTTAGCTTGTGCGGAAAACTTTTTCAGTATTTCTACGAAACGCTCGGGATGCTGAAAAGCCAGTTCGGTAAAAGGCAGGCGCGAGATGTCCGTCGTGGCAGGTTGGAGTTCGGCATTGTCGGGCGTACAGGCGTTGAACAGGCTGACAACAAGGAAAATTGTGGGCCAAAGTGCGCCGGGCCCGATGTGTGCAATATTTCGAAGAGTATTCATTGATTGCGATATTTTAACAAGTGAAAAAAACGGGAGGGCTTCCATGCTGAATTGGGCATTTTTGAATGCCGCAGTGTCGGCATGGAAAGCCTTCCGACAAATGAAATGTATTTACCAGTGGGTGATCCTGGTTATCAGGACATCCTTTCCGTCGCTTACTCGCACCACAAAAAGACCTTGAGGAAGATTGGTTAACGGCAGTTGATATTGTGTCGAAGCATCAATCTGGTGCAGTACCAATTTTCCACTCATGTCGAATACCTGAATGTCCTTGCTGCGGGTTATTGGAGCTTGGTCTTCAATGCTCAGATAACTGTTGAAGTTGCGCAATGTGAGTGCTCCGGCAAGGAAGGCGCCGGGCTGATTGCGATCTTCCGATCCCTGAAAGCCCGGGCAATGTGCTTCATCGTCAATGGTAATATTCCAGGCTACGCTAACTCCATAAGGGTCCTGAAGGCCACAATGGTCGTAAGCCGATATGAAGACCCTGGATTGACGGTAGCCTTCCACCAGGCTTTTCAAACAGATGGTAGTTCCGGATGTAGTTACCTGCAAGGTTGGGTCATTCGTTCCGGCAAAGTAACCGCCTACGCAAGGCGCAGTAAACGTGAAGCATTCTTCGTCCGGCGTGCAAATAAATGCCAACGATTCTGGAAGCGCGGGCGGTTGGGCCGTGCAATTGGATGGCGAAAGGCAATCAGAGATGGCGATTCTGGCATCAATTTCGGCAACGGAATTCGGATGCCATGTGTTCGAACAAGCCAACACCGGGCGCATGATGTCGTTGCCCGCTTGCGACGTATGCGATGCATTGAAACTGTGGCCCGTTTCATGTGAAACTGTTGTGCGCAATTCGCAAGCACTGTAGGGCTGATTATTGGGGTTTGTTTCGGAAAAAATTCCGTAACGGTATGATGTGCAAACTTGATTCGTGAAGGCAGCCCCGGCAGCCTGTTGACCCGAATTGGCAAATAATTTACGCGCCAAACGCAAGTGCCCCAGGTCGTAATTAATTCCAACGCCGAATCCGCCGTTATTGGCCCAATCGACGAAAAAATACAACATGTCTTCAAGATCGGTACTCGACGGAAATGGATCGTTTGCTGCCGAGGCGGGTACAAATTGCGTCACGATTTTAAACAATATGGCTCGGGCAAACTCATCGTCCCAATTGGCTTGAGCATTGTTCATGACCCCGATGTTGTGTGCAATAGTGGCGGAAACGCTGCCGTATCGCACTACCATTGGATAGTCGCTGGCAATGGCAATCTCCAGTTCAAGGGGTTTGCAATTCTGCGGCCCCGGTTGGTTGGTACTCTCCGGAACGTCCTCCATATGGCTTTTTATCTCGATTGGGGAGCAAACAAGCCCTTCGGTGTAATGCACGTCGTCGCCGTTGTACACGACAAAACGGTCGGCGGCTTCACCCTGCACGAAATAGCGCAGGGGCTCGATGAAAAACCGTTGTCCGTTTTTTTCGAAGAATCCGTACACAAAGTCAGGCGCTACGGTGATAGCAACCCGGTCGGCTTTTTGGCCGTCGGCAATCCCTATGTAGGTAAATACCGCCGGGCGTTCGGCTATGCTCGTTTTCGAAAGCCCCCTTTGCTCGATAGTAAAATAGCGGTCGGAAACCACCTCACTGGGCTTCAGCGCTGCTTCAATTTCGGGAAATCCGTCTAATTCAAAATGCATGCTGAACGCCCCCGATGTCTGCGTAGCAAATTGCAGAAGTGCGTCGGCATTTAACTGGAAGACGGCATAGTGTTCAAAATGGCTGTTGAGGTCAGTGTTTCGGTAAGCCGGTATCCGTTTCCCGCCCAGTTGATACTGTTGAGCATACGCACTCGAAACCAGCGTGAAAATTGCTAAAAACAGAAGTGTCTTTTTCATAATGAACATGTTGATTTTTAAGCCATGAAAAGTTGCAGGAGCAGGCCTGCGAAAGGCCGGCAACCTAATTTGGTTGTGCGCCTGACTGGATGCCAGGCAAGTTGAAGTGATATAAACTGGTTTTGGGAGTAAGCGCGCAGTGTGGCAAGTTTTGAACAACCCCTGAGTAACGCCTAAAAAATACCCCCACGAGTGGGAGGCGATCCGGCGCCCAAACTCCCGTGAAGTCATTTCTTAAGCGTTACCGGGTGTTGAGAAAATCTTAGAAGACGATAAGTGTCTCGGACCTCACATTTTGGCCATGAGCCACACTGACAAGGTAGGTGTGTCCGCTTACGAGGTTGTTGAAAACAGCGCCATTGACCAGTGTATTAAACTGTTGTACCGGCTGCTGGGTGGTCACGTCGAACAGCACAACAAAAGAGGAGTTCCCGGGTGGAAAGGTTACCCAGGAGGCGAGCATCTGACCGGGATTAATCTGCCAAAGGGTGATGGGGCCGACATCCATACATTTGTCCGATTGGACCGGTTGTACGGCCGACGTGGCTTGTGCATTCGGGCCAAAGGCAGAAGCAGTGATGAAGAGGAGGAGGACGAGAGTACTTTTGATGAACTTGTACATGGTGTGAAAATTTAAAGGTGAAAGAATTTGTATCGCGCGGCTTTTTCTTTGAACCGCGGAACAAAAGTCCCACCCACCCAAGCCCCAAAAAAGAACACTGTTTTGGCGTTTTACCGCACCCAAAAACAATCCTCCAGGGCGCCAATGCACCCTGGAGGATTGTTTTTGGGTGATTTTGCCTCCAGAACGTCCCTTCAAAAAGGAACGAAAATTGAAAGTTTTTCCACTGCCGGTCTGTTTTGGGGTGCCATTAAAAGCGCCGCCCACCCAAATCCCGGGCCTTTTCTATGAGCCAGACACGCTCGGCGACCAGCTTCTTTGCGTTGATACGCCGGATCAGCTGCTCCGAACGCGCGTTATCCTTCGTTTTGGGCGAAAGGCTGATCTGGCGCACGAAATTGATGAAATTCGAGAAATGTTCATGCAGGTCTTTGGAAAGCATCTTGTCACCGGCTCTGCTGATAAACATTTTGAACGCGTCAATTTTGTAAGGCAATAAATCCGAGTCCAGTTCAAAATAAATTTTCAGCTCCAACCCACGTGCCGTGAGGTGGTAAAACGAGAAGGAAGACCCGAACGGAATGATCTCCAGAGCCTCTTCATATTTTTTTTCCGCAAACAGACACAAGGCTTTGTTCATCCGGTAAAAGTCGCAGGCTTCGTTTTCGCCAATGATCGCCTCTTTGTGGCGTTCGACAAACGCGTTGGCCCAAGCCACGTCCTGGACGCTGAGCGCGATTCGTGTGATATTTAACACCGAATTCGGAGAGATTTTCCCTTCGTGGTAAAAATATCCCCGGGCCAGGTTGTCCTTTTGGATTTGAAATAAAATGGGTCGGAGATCAACATGGCCGGAGTCAATCAATAGGATGCATAAGTTGCGCAGGTATGCGTAAAGTTCTTTCAAGTGTTCCGGGCTGATCCGCGATTCATGGGCTTGCAGCATCTCGAGCAATTGCTCAAAATCCTTGACAACGGGAACAGGCGCTTTCAGAATCGCATAAATTTTCCAGGTAATGGGCAGAAGACTGCCGGTCTCCAGAAAGGATTTGGGAATTTCCCACAAATCCTGGGTAGAGGCCAACGAAACTGCGGGAAGGGCGGCAACTTTTTGCTGGAGCAACAACCGGTTGAGCATTTCCAAACGTTGGGTATAGTAGTACCTGTCGAGTTGGAAAAGCACCTCCGGGATGCCCAGGTCGCCTTTTGCCTTGTTGTACACACTATTCCACTCGTGCTCCTCCATCGCGACTTTAAGCATGAACAAATGGTTGGCCAGCGACTCTACCTCCGTGGAAGCAGCCAATTCCCGCGTTTTATCAAGGGCCTGTCTGTATTTGCCCTCCAGTCCCCGCCCGCGCATTACCACTGCCAAATCAAGCAAATGCTCTTGCTCGTTCCGGTTGTTCAGGTAGTGCTGTACCACGAGAAAGGTCTGAAACAGTTTTTTGAATTCCGATAGCAATTTGTCTAATTTCCCTTTCACCGGCTCGCTGTTCGGAAATACTTGCTCGTATACCCGGTCTTTTTTCAGCACGTGCGCGGGATCCGATGCATGCCGGGCAGATTCAAGTACCTGAAACAAGGCTTTTATCGCTGCGGCATAGTGGCTGCTGTTGAAATAGGGGCTTTCCAGAAATAAACGAAGTGCCTCCACCTCTTCAAGCGAAAGGGCTTCGAATATCTCGGAAACATAGGTATTGCGCATGGTACACCCCGTGGAAAAAATACCAAAAAATGTTACACTTTGGAAAAAGCCCAGGGCGTAGGTTTGCTGTCGCTAATGAATCAGTTTGCCACCCTGACGGCACAAATATGAACAAAATGCGCGTTCCGGCTGGGGGGCATGAAACACAAAATTTACAAACAGACCTAAAAATTTCAGCACATGATCAAGCAAATCACTCAAACCCTGGTATTTTTTTTCCTGTTTCTGAGCAGCTCGTTACCGGCTGTGCCGCCTGCTATCGAACCTTCAAATGCTGCTTCCACACCCACGGGCGCTCAATTGTGTAACCTTCCCCCGCCGTCATTTTTCACTATGATTAGTGCCGGCCCGACCTGGGCAACCCTGTCCTGGAATTCCGTTCCGTCTGCCATGGCATACCATATTATTACCACAGAGGTTGCCACGGGGAATGTGGTGGACGATAGTACCGTGCCGGCTAATACGAACTCGCTAACCATCACTAATTTAACTCATTCGACGGACTACGAGTCCCGGATATGGTCTGTATGTGCAAATGGTCAGGACGGGCAGTCCTACACCGCTACATTTTGGAGATCAATTATTCTCGATCTTATTGTTCTCGGGTATGAAGTACCCGACAGTTGTTTGATGGAAATATGTACATTAGTAGAAGTAGGTACGAACAAAGGTTGCAGATACCCGTGGACATCTACTGCGGCTACCTACTTCAAGGTTCGCAAAAAAAACGGAGGACCTGAGCACCATTTTATGTTGAAAACCCCGGGTAACGTACTTAACGTGTATCCGGAGATTAACCTCAATAGCCCTTTTTCCTTCCATGAGATAGACGGTGAATTTCTCTTGATATATCATAGCGATAATCCCCTCCGTCCTATTGCCCGGATTTCAACAGCTTATCTTTCGCAACTTCAGGAAGGCGAGTTGTTCCGCACACTTCCCGTCGGGGAAAATCACCCGGAATTTGAGATCGTTCAGCTTGAGATATGCTCCGAACCTGCGCCAGGAGGGGAAGAGCGAGGCAAGATGGAACCTGCGCCCGCAGCGTTCGTCGTCGCCTCACCGAACCCCTTCACCGATCAACTGACGGTGCAAATCACCCCCCTCACCGACGCTAGCGAACAAGTAACGCTCCGCTTGTTCGACATGCAAGGCTTCGAGGTCTTCGCAAGCCAAACGCCCGGCGGGCCGCAAAAACACATGATCCCGACCGCCAATCTTTCACCGGGGGTTTACTTCTTGCGGGTGGAAACGGCAGCGCAAATTCAAACCATCAAGGTGGTGAAAGCGCAATAGCCTCACCTTTCTGATAAAAAACAGCGGTGGCGCCATTGTTTGGGAAATGAAAACTGTTCTTTCCCTTACCGTGGCGCCACCTGTTTTTTTTGTATAGCACTATAAAAAGCAACAGCGCCCCTTACCGCTGGAACGAAATATTCCTGATGCTATACCCGATCTTCCGTCCTTGCTCGATCCCGTCTTCTATGGCATCCCGGTAGTGGATGCCGCCGTACAACCGCGAAACAGCCGCTTCTTCAGCATAGTCGAAAAAGGAAGTGTAACTGCGCGGAGAACCGTTAATATCTGTTCGTTTTTCGTGTGTGCGGTCTGTAAAAGCATATTGATCACCAAACAGATCCGTCAGCACTTGTGCCGTGGCAGCACTTTGAACCGAGTGTCCGGAGGTGTGTTCCGGAAACGGCGGCGTGGTAAGAATGGGTGTCCAATTGGGGTCAATCACATCTTGAATATAGGTGATGGGTCGAAGCAGGTTGGACACATATTTGCACTTCCAGCAGGAGATAAACGCTTCGGCTACGGCAATCCCCACTTTGCAGTAGGTTTCGGCAGCCAGTTCGAGGGAAGCGTTTTCTTTAACCAGAATTTGCGTCGCGATGTTGATGCTATGCCCGGGCGGGGTGCCGGCAAGGCCCGGATCGTCGCTCCAGTAGCGGGCTATGACTTCCTGCTCGGCTGTCAGAACCTTTGTCACATTGTACACTTCCAGGCCCTGTGCATAAAACGGCGATGCCGGGTCGGTGGAAAACGGTTGGGGCGCAGGCGGTTGGGAATACGTTATTGCGTTGGGGATAAACTCGCGGTTGTACCCCCAGTAGGGTTGCAAGGCGCGCTGGAAGGCCGGCGCCGTCGGCACCCACATGCCGGGGCCGGTAGGCGGGGTATAATTCGTTGGAAAGTTTTTGGAGTACCCCTGGTGCCCGCCGTCGGCTGTAGACCAATAGAAAATGGCTTCAGCCACTTGTCGGCCGTAATCTGCCGACCGGGAGAAGGTTTCGGCGTCGGTTTTCGACATGCTCTCCAGAGCAAACTGCTGCTCCAATGCCTCTACGGCGGCCAGTTGGTCGGCAGGCATATTGGCGTACAGTTTTTTGGCCATATAGGCCAATGCAGCATTGGCGCTGGCCGGCCAGTAGTATTCCTGATAGGCATCCGGAACAGGCATTTTGGGAAGGCCGACCAGCCTTCCGCCCAACGACCTGTATTCAGGCATACCGGGTACCACCGACTCGTACAGGGCCACGCCGGCGTAGCCAAATGCCCGGGAGGCCACGGGGGGGGTGAATCCAGGGCAAACTTTTGTCAAGTCATACAATTTGTCGAACCACTGGATGGCCACGTCGGCTTCGTATTCATTGGCATCCGGCAATGGCTGTGTCACGTCTTTTCGGCAGCCGGACAGCGCCCACAAGGTGGCTATAAACAGCAGGGAAAATCGGGTGTAGTACTTTTTGTGCATAGGAAGACAGGTTTAAATTTTGATGAAGTTGATTCGCAAAGAAGGTGCCTCAGCCCTCCGGGTAGCCATTAAAAATGCTTAAAAAGCAGGAAAGAGGCGGGATATGTCTTCCAAAAAGCAATCAACCGTGGCAAGCCTACCTATTCGGGTATATGTCGCCGGAGGTAATCACCGCATTTTCTGCATCTTTGCAGCCCGGCAACTGAAATTCAAATAGCCTCTGAGGTTGAACGAAACACTGTACCATGCGCCTTAATTTTTTACAGACTATCTGTCTAGTTTTTTCCCTTACTCCCCAACTCTTCGCCCAGACACCCCCCGAGCGCCCCAAACTCATCGTCGGCATCGTGGTGGATCAGATGCGCTACGACTACCTCTACCGATACCAGTCGAAATACGGGCCTGGCGGCTTCAAGCGCCTGCTTGGCGAAGGTTTTTCCTGTGCAAATACACTGTACAACTACGTCCCGACCTATACCGGCCCCGGCCATGCCGCTATCTATACCGGCGCTACGCCTGCGCTAAACGGCATCATCGGCAACGACTGGTACGACCGTTCCTGGGGCCGAAGCCGCTACGTCACCACCGACACTACTGTGCGCCCCGTGGGTACCGACGACACCCGCGCCGGCCGGCACTCGCCCCGCTCCCTGCTCAGTACCACCATCACCGATGAACTGCGTTTGTCCAATAACATGCGCTCCAAAGTCGTCGGCGTGTGCATCAAAGACCGTGGCAGCATCCTGCCCGCCGGCCACATTCCCAATGCGAGTTACTGGTTCGACGATAAAACCGGTAACTGGATCACCTCCTCCTACTACCCTGATTCCCTCGGACTTCCGCAGTGGGTGCAGGATTTCAACGCCCGCCGCCTGCCCGACCTGTACCTGTCCCGGCCTTGGGACAAAGCCCTGCCCGAACCTTACGCGGAAAGTTTCAACCCCGGCTGGGACAAATACGACGACGGCAAATACCTGCCCATGTCGCTCGTGCCCGAAAATTTTCCATACGACTTGCCCACGCACAAGCAGAAACTCGGCTATGGGCTGCTGCGCTTTACTCCGGGCGGGAATGCATTTACCGTGGACTTTGCCCTGGAGGTGCTGGACAAGATGGAGCTGGGGCAGGACGAATATCCCGACATGCTTTGCCTCAGTTTTTCCGGCCCCGACTACTGCGGCCACCAGTTCGGCATTCACGCCGAAGAAACACAGGATATGTACCTGCGCCTCGACGGCCAGATTACCCGCTTGCTGCGCGCGCTCGACGAGAAGTACGGCAAAAACAACGTACTCGTTTTCCTTACCGCGGACCACGGGGGCAGCGAGACCCCCCTGCACCTGCAGGACCTGAACATCCCGGCCGGGGTGTTTCCCGAAAGCACCATTGCCGGTCCGCTGAACAAAGCGCTGGTTGAAAAATGCGGGCGTCCCGGCAAATACGTGCTTGACGTAGCCAACCAGCAAATCTGGCTGGATCATGCCGCCCTTGACGCCGCCGATTTTGATCTGGAAGATGCCTGCGAAGTGCTGAAAACATGGCTGCGCAATCAGCCCGGTGTATACGACGCCTACACGCCGGAGGATATTTTTGAACTACCGGAGGACTATCCGTACGGGCCGGAAATTCGTCGGGGCCTGCACCCGCGCCGCTCCGGCGATGTGCTGTTTCAACTCGACCCCGCGTGGCATGCCGACGACAAGTATTTCGGCAGTGGCGGCGCCACCCACGGTTCGCCGTACCCCTACGATGCGCACGTGCCGTTGATTTGGTATGGCTGGAAAATTCCCGCCGGCGAAACCTTTGCGCCGGTGAGCATCACCGACATTGCACCCACGCTGGCGGCCATGTTGCGAATCATGCGACCCAACGGCAGCACGGGGAGCATTATTCAGCAGGTAGTGCGCTAAATCAATTCCCGGGCAGGCGCATCCCATGCCCGCCTGCAAACTTTGGCTTCCAGGTTTCCGAAATAGCAAAGGCCCGGAATTTGGCATCGTCGGCCACGGGGCCTGCAAACAGGTCATCCACGGTGGACTGGAACAAGTGCAGCCAACGGTCAAAATGTTCTGCCGTGAGCGGGTGTACCGCATGCAGGTCGAAATGTTTCTGGATGGGGTTGCCTTGGTACTGCGTACCGCCCAACAGCAAAAATTCCCAGAAATTGTACATGACAGGCAGGTGCTTCGGCCAGTCCACCCGGGCTACGTCGTTGAAGACCGGGCCGAGCAAGGAGTCGGCCTGCACGTTGTCGTAGAACGTGTTGATGAGCCGCTCAATGTCGGCGCGGTGTTCGATGTCGTGTTTCACGATATACGTGCGCTTACTCCCGGCTTCCCATAAAGCGCAGCAGCAGGTACAGGAATTGCAAAAGTGCTGCCAAGGCTGCCGAAACGTAGGTCATGGCTGCCCAGAACAGGGCGTCTTTGGCCCCTGCGTACTGTTCGCCGCGTGCCACACCGCTGTTGTCTAACCAGGCCAACGCCCGGCGGCTGGCGTCGAATTCTACCGGCAGCGTCACTAAACTGAACAGGCAGGTGATGCCGAATGCGACCAGCACAACCAGCATGATGATCGGGCTGTTGAAAAACGACATACCCGCCAAGCCAAACATCAGCAGATATTGTTGCAGCGGGGCGGCAATGCTCACGATGGGCACCAGCGCCGAACGCATCTGGAGCATGCTGTACGATGTGGCGTGTTGCACGGCATGCCCGCATTCGTGGGCTGCCACCGCGGCGGCGGCCACATTGCGCCCGTGGTACACGTCGTGGCTGAGGTTCACGGTTTTGTTGGCGGGGTTGTAGTGGTCGGTCAGTTGACCTTCCACTGAAATGACTTCCACGTCGTGGATGCCGTAGTGGCGCAGCATGGTAGCGGCCACCTCGGCGCCGTTCATGCCGTTGGTAAGCGGCACCTGACTGTATTTATTGAACTTGCTGCGTAGTGTCCCGCTCAGGATCATCCCGATGACGGTGAAAAGAACGCTGATAATTATGATACCCATTTTTAAAAGTATTGAGTTTTGCTTGCCCGCCGAAGCCTTGGCGAAGGCGGGGGTTTTGAAAAGTACGCTGAATGAAACGAAAGGTTTCGAAAAAAGTTTGGGTTTGGAATATCTACCCGATCATTTTAAACCCGGTGTACTTTTGCAACGCTTTGGGGATGCGAATCCCCTCCGTGGTCTGGTTGTTTTCCAGCAAAGCCGCCACGATACGCGGCAGTGCCAGCGAGGAGCCGTTCAGTGTGTGCGCCAGTTGGATACGGTTGTCGGCGTCGCGGAAGCGCAGTTGCATGCGGTTGCTCTGGAACGTCTCGAAGTTGGACACCGAACTCACCTCCAGCCAGCGCTGCTGGGCAGCCGACCACACCTCGAAGTCGAAGGTTTTTGCGGAAGCAAAGCCCATGTCGCCGCCGCACAGGAGCAGGATGCGGTAGGGGAGTTCGAGTTTGGTCATCAGGCGCTGCACATGGCGAAGCATCTGCATGAGTGCGGGATAGGATCGCTCGGGGTGTTCGATCTGTACAATTTCCACCTTGTCGAACTGGTGCACCCGGTTGAGGCCGCGCACGTGTGCGCCCCATGCGCCGGCCTCCCGACGGAAGCAGGGCGTGTAGGCCGTCATGCGGAGAGGCAGGTCTTTTTCGGGGATGATGGCATCGCGCAGGATGTTGGTCACCGGCACCTCGGCAGTAGGGATGAGGTACAGGTTGTCGCGTTCGCAGGTGTACATCTGCGCTTCCTTGTCGGGCAGTTGGCCGGTGCCGCGCGCGGTGTCTTCGTTGACGAGCAGCGGCGGCAAAATTTCCTCGTAGCCGGCCTTGATGTTTTCATCCAGGAAAAACTGGATGAGCGCGCGTTGGAGTTTGGCGCCTTGTCCGCGGTACACCGGAAAGCCGGCGCCGGTGAGTTTTACGCCCAGATCGAAGTCAATCAGGTTGTACTTTTTGATCAGGTCCCAGTGCGGCAGCGCGTCGGCAGGCAGCGTCGGGAACGGTTTGTCCCAGGCGCGATGCACCTTGTTGTCGTCGGCGCCGGCGCCTTTGGGTACCGACTTGTGCGGGCAGTTGGGCACGGAATAGAGCAGGTCGTCGAGGGCTTTTTTGGCCGAATCGAACTGGTCTTCCAGTTGCTTCGTCTGGTCTTTGAGTGCGGTTACCTGTGCTTTGAGCGCTTCGGCCTCCTCCTTTTTCCCTTGGCCCATGAGCTGGCCGATCTGGGCCGACAGGCGTTTGTTTTCAGCCAGCAGGTCGTCTAATTTTTTTTGGGTGGAGCGGCGCTCATCGTCGGCCCGAAGGATGTTGTCTACCACCCTGATTTGTTGAGCCGACCAGTTCCGTTTGCGCAATCCGTTGACAATGCGCTTTTTGTCCTCGCGAATATTTTTTACTTGGAGCATTTTCAGGCAAGATTTTTTCTTGGGCGCAAGATAGCGCGAATTTCAAAATACACTTACCTTTGCCGCGTTCATTTCCAAACGGTCAGTGTCTAACGTCTCTTTGTCGGCACGCCCCCACGACTTTTCCCTCTTTGTTTTGGTCTGATTATTGGCAACTTGCGACAAGGGACGGTCAGTTTGTTCGAGGACATGATCCCGTTACGCCATCTTTCACTACAATGTTATGTCCGGTAAACAGCCCCCCTGGCGTTGGGTTTGGCTTCAGCCGTATGATTTCACCTCTCGAAAACGTTCTTGTTCGACTCGAATCGTCCCTGCCTGTTTTTCAAACCGATTCTCCTGGCGCAGTCCGGCACTCCTGCCGCCGCCAAACATTCTAAAACCTAATTTTTTTCACCATCATCTCCCATTTCCCTTATTCCTGCCATGTACGACATTTTGCAGCTCAATGATATGCTGGTCTCCGAACTCAAGGAGGTCGCAGCCAAACTCGGTATCAAAGGTTACCACAAGTACACCAAACAAGACATCATCTATAAGATTCTGGACGAACAAGCCCTCGCCCTGAAAAAATCCGGAGGCGAAAATGTTCCTGTGGTGGAAGAACCGGCTCCGGGCCGAAAAATCGTCGTCCGATCCGAACCCGCGGCCCAGAAAGAAGCCAAAAAAGAGCCGGAAAAACCCGCATCAGAACAGCGCTCCCGCCGGACGCGAAAAACAACCGAAGCGGCTCCTCCTCCCCCTGCGCCGGCGCCCGTTCAGAAAGATGCTCCCGCCCGCGAAAACCGCGATCAGCAAAACCGCAACCGCGACGACCGCGACCGCCAAAACCCGAACCGTGAACAGCAAGCCGGCAACCGAAACGACCGCGACCGCCAAAACCCGAACCGCGAGCAGCAAAACCCGAACCGCGAGCAGCAAAACCGTAACCGCGATGATCGCGACCGGAAAAACCAAAACCGGGACGACCGCGATCGCCAAAATCCGAACCGCGACCAGCAGGTTCAAAACCGGGACGACCGCGACCAGCAAGGCCGCAGCCAGGAGGAGCGCCGTGACCTTCGTAACCGCGACGACCGCCGCGACCAGCGCGACCAGCGCAACCGCCGCGATTTCCGCGACCGGCAGCAACGCCCCGGTAGCCCTGCCCTCTTGGACCCCGATGCCGCCAAACTGAATACCGCGGAAGACGAAGATTTCGTCGTAACGCCCGCAGGCGAAGACGATGAGGAAATGATCGTGACCCGCCCGGTGGCCCCGACTCCCGGCAATCAGGAAGCCCGCAGTAGCCAACGCCCTGAAGAACAGGTGGTCATGCCCAATATCGAACGCTTCGACGTGGAACTGGACGGCATCATCGAAGGCGAAGGCACCCTGGAAATGATGCCCGACGGCTATGGATTCCTGCGTTCCCCCGACTACAACTATGCCACCAGCCCTGACGATATCTACGTGTCGCCCTCTCAGGTCAAACTCTTCGGCTTGCGCACCGGCGATACCGTGCAAGGCGCTATCCGCCCACCCAAGGAAGGTGAAAAGTATTTCGCCCTGCTCAAGGTGAGCCGCATCAACGGCTTCGACCCCAAGGATGTGCGCGACCGTGTGCCGTTCGATTACCTCACGCCCCTGTTTCCGACACAAAAATTCAACCTGCTGACCAGTCCCACCGGGCGCGACTTCGGCAACCGGATCATCGAACTGTTCACCCCCTTGGGCAAAGGCCAGCGCGGTCTGATTGTGGCGCAGCCCAAAACCGGTAAAACCTTCCTGCTCAAGGATATCGCCAACGCCATCACTAAAAACCACCCGGAATGCTACGTCATCGTCCTGCTCATTGACGAACGCCCCGAAGAGGTCACCGATATGCGCCGCAGTGTGAAAGCCGAAGTGGTGGCATCTACCTTCGACGAGGCTGCCGACAACCACGTGCGCTTAGCCAATATCGTGCTGGAAAAATCCAAACGTATGGTCGAATGCGGGCACCACGTGGTCATCCTGCTCGACTCCATCACCCGCATGGCCCGCGCATACAATACCGTAGCCCCAGCTTCCGGCAAAGTGCTCTCCGGCGGTGTGGAAGCTACCGCCCTGCAAAAACCCAAGAAGTTTTTCGGCGCAGCCCGGGCCATCGAAAACGGCGGTTCGCTCACCATCCTTGCCACGGCGCTCATTGACACCGGCTCCAAAATGGACCAGGTGATCTTCGAAGAGTTCAAGGGCACCGGCAACATGGAACTGCAACTCGACCGTAACCTGGCCAACCGCCGTCTTTACCCGAGCATTGACCTCACCAAGTCGAGCACCCGCCGCGAAGAACTCCTGTTGGATAAAGACACGCTGCAGCGCATGTTCATCATTCGCAACCACCTCGCCGACATGAAGCCGGAAGAAGCCATGGAATTTATGAAAAAACAAATGATGCACTCGACGAGCAACGAAGAGTTTCTGGAGTCAATAAACCGCTGATCGTGCGTTTTTTGAATGCCTCGCGCGCACTCACACCACTTTCCGCACTACCCGAAACGCTTGTTCCCCGACCGTGTACCCGATCACAGCCTGATCCCGGAAATTGAGGATCTGTCCGTCCCGTCGTACCCGTTCGATTAACGCCAGATCAGGGCTGTGCGTCAGCCAGCCGGTTTGCTGCGCCGGCATTTGTGCAAAAACACCCTCGTCGGGCAAATCCCGGTCGGGTGTGGAATAGAACGCTGCATAGCCGTAATTTACATCCACCGCAGCAGACCAGGGCGCGTCGCCTACGAGCGGACTAACCACAGTGTAACATTGCTGCTCCAGCGCCCGCGCCCGCGCGCCCACGTGTACCCGGGTTGCACCGCGGATGGTTTCCGTACAACTCGGCGCCAGCAAAACCTGCGCCCCGGCCCGGCACAGCAGCGCCGCTCCGATAGGGAATTCGATGTCGTAGCAAATCTGAATGCCGAAACAACCCCATTCGGCTTCGAACACGCACAGCCGCGCCGGCGCGCGCCGCACGTTCCATTCCTCCTGTTCAAAACGGGTCATAAAATATTTGTCCTGGTACCCCATTCGGCCCGTCGGACCGAATACGAAACAGCGGTTGAACACCGTATCACCGACACAAACCGGGAAACTGGGCGCCACGATTATGACTCCGTGCCGCTCGGCAAGCCCGGCAAATACTGCGCAAAAATCGTCGCGCAAGCGTTCCATGCCGTGCACTTGCCGCTGAATATCGGCCCGTTCTTCGTGCGGCAGCAGGCTCACCAGCTCCATCGAGCCGTATTCGGGGAAAAGGAGCAGTTGCGGACGATGCGCCAGGGCTTGCCGCACCCAGTTCTCGGTGTGCTGCACCCAGGCATCGAAACCGTGGTGAAAAGTTACGGGGTACTGCGCGGAAGCAATGGTGACGCTCATAGCAAGGGGCGTGTCCAATAGATCATGGTTTTGGGCGTGGATGCAGTTTCGCCCAAATCGGGCCAGGAGAATGTCGTGTGTAAAGCACACTCTTTCCGGTAGCCGCGTTTGGCCCAAAATTCATCAAGCGGGCGGTAGCCGGGTGGCCGCAACGGATGGTCGGCAGGCCGATCCACGGCACAAAAACACGTGAGCCGGTACGCGCCGAAGGCGGCTGCGTGTGCTTCCCGGACGTCAAAGAAACGGTGGCCCAGCCCCAACCCGCGGTATTCGGACAACAGGATGCTTTCGCCGAAATAAAAAATTTCCGGCAAGGCAAATCCGGCTGTCCGGAAAGGCGCCTGCACCTCTTCCGTTTCGTCGGTCAGGGGAATGGCCGTGGTAGCGCCCACCATGCGCGCGCCGTCGAACACCGCGAACAGGAGCGCGCGCTCGGATCGGGCGTACGTTTCCAGGTAGGCGCGTTCGTATTCGAGCGTGCCTTCGTACAGGTACGGAAAGTCCCGAAAGACCGCGATACGCAGGTTCGCCAGCGGCTCGAATACGGTTCGGATGCCGGCGCCGGTGTATTGCCGGGAAAGCAGGTTCATTACGCCGATACCAATTTGATCCAGAGCGGGAGGTTGTAATACGTGGTCACGCGGGTAATCTTGCTGTCTTCTACTTCCAGAAAAGCGCCGGCAGGCAGCACATATTGTTGCCCTCGGGCCGGCAGCAGATCGCCGTCGGTTTTTTTGTACGTGCCATGAACGGTAAACTCGCAGGCCACCCGGCGCCCCGTCGGTTCGGTGAGAAACACCAGGTCTTCGAGGCGCTCGTCGTAGCATTCGTCCATGTGGGCCAGAAACGCGCGGTAAGGTTCGAGGCCAACCCGGGTTTCGCCCTGGTTGACTTCGTGCCGGATGTCGTCGGAGAGCAGGGCGAGCATGCCCGCCCAGTTTTTGTCGTTGAAACAGCGGTAGTATTGTTGTGCAATGTCGAGAGCAGTCATGAGGCAAAGATAGGCATACGCCTCACTGCGTCCCTTTATTTCACATCCGCCACGAGCGCCACAATCCGCAATGGCCCTCCGCTGCCGTGTTTGATTTTCATGGGTAGCGCCGCCACCCAAAGACCGGTGGGCGGGAGTTTGTCCAGGTTCGCCAGGTTCTCAAATGCCGGGATATTCTGCTGAAACAGAATCTGGTGGCTCTCGAACAGCGTGGACTGCCCGTAGTCAATACTCGGCGTGTCCAGTCCGATGGCGTGAATGCGGCGCTCGGTGGTCAGCCAGCGGGCTGCGTCGGGGTGCAGGCCGGGAAAGTGCAGTTTGGCCACTGCCGCCGGGCCGCGCTCGTCGGTGCCCATGTAGCGAATCCGGTCGGGCCAGTACCGACTGTAGCCTGTGCGTAACAGGACGATGGCGCCCTCCGGCAGGCGGCCATGTTGTTTTTCCCACGCTTCAAAATCCGCCACCGTTACCTGAAAATCCGGGTTCTTCAGGGCGTTTTCCGATACATCCACTACCACGGCATCACCGATCAGGTGTTCCAGCGGGATTTCGTGCATGGCCTGCTTGCCTTCGGCAAAATGCACCGGCGCGTCGAGGTGGGTGCCGCCGTGCTCGGCAGCGCAATAGTTGTACGCCGAGTAGTAAAACCCGCTGTCGGTAGTGCCTTCAAAAACCGTGTCA
This sequence comes from Saprospiraceae bacterium, assembly GCA_016787285.1. Classification (GTDB taxonomy): domain Bacteria; phylum Bacteroidota; class Bacteroidia; order Chitinophagales; family Saprospiraceae; genus M3007. The sequence continues at coordinate 19,990 of JAEUUV010000055.1, forward strand.
AGGCGGAAGCCGTCGGCAGTTGGCCAGTAAATCGTGGTTTCGTCAAAGACGTGGCTCAGATCAATCCAGGTTCCCTTCGGAAAGCGGGGTGGCTGTTTTTCCTCGGCGTATGGCATACAGGAAGCGAGGCAGCAGAACAGGGCAATGAAAAAGCACAGGCGTTTTGTCATAGGAAAGCGGTTTGTCAGACTAAAAAAACTCAAAACTTTACTGCCCGATTCCGCTCACCATGAACACAAACGGGTTTTGCGGCAGATTGTCGTGCGTAACGACCACCAGTGCCCAGCGGTATCCGGGCGCCCCTGGTTGAAACCGGACACTGAAAGGCGACGTACCGTTGGGAGGCACGGGTGTGGCCGGCATGGCAGTTACCGTGAAATCGGCGGCATGCTGCCCCGAGATGGTCACCAGTGGCGAGCCGGTCAGCTGCACTGGAACACCCATACTGAGGTTGCCGAATGTGTAGGTCTGGTCGCTTGAACCGCCTGCGGACACCGGGCCGAAGTCGGTGCCGTTGGCCGGATTGGGCGTCATGGACAGGTTGTAAACGGGGTATCCGTTATTCGAGCAGTACACCACACAGGCGCCTCCATCGTCCACCAAGCCGTTGCAGTCGTCGTCGAGGTTGTTGCAGAATTCCGCAGCGCCGGGGTAGATTGAGGAATTGCGGTCTTCACAATCGCCTGAATTTTCGGAAAAACCGTCGCCATCGTCGTCTGTATTGGCGGCATCAAGGGCGGTCAGTTGGGCGTATTGTGCGCGCGAGCCGTTTGTTCCATCCAGTTCGTCTATCACGGTGTACGTGTTGGTTGCCGGATCGAACTCGAAGACAACACCGGCATCGGTGCCGCTGCCGAACAGCGTGACGCCGTATAGTTTTCCACCCGAGAGAATCAGGCTGCCGTTCGGGTATGCCCCGCCGGTGCCGTCGAACCAGTGGCGCACCGTGTAGGTACTTGTTGCCGGATCAAATTCGAAGAGCGTGCCGTAGGTATTTGTCCCGGACGACGAAGGCGTAAGGCCGTAGAGTTTGCCGTTAAAAAACGTCGGGGTACCATTGGGGTAGGCGCCGCCGGGCAGGTTGAAATGGTGTCTGACCTGAAAATGGTTGAAAAGCAGGTCGTACTCAAACAGCACGCCTTTGTTGCTGTTGCCGCCACCGCTCATGCCGAATAGTTTGTTGTTTACGGCCGCGAGGCCACCGCTACTTTGGTTACCATCTGCCCCGCTGAAGGCGTGTTTTATCCCGAACGTATCCGCGACGGGGTCATACTCAAAAAGGGTTCCGCCGCTGCCCGGGCCGCCGCTATGGGTGACTCCGGCGATTTTGTTGGCCACCTTGATCAGGTCTCCCACCGTGTAGCCGCCGTCGGCTACGTGATTAAAAAACCGTTTCACCTGAAACGTACTGGTTGCCGGGTCGTATTCGAACAGGACGCCCGGCAGGTTCGGATGGCCGTTTTCCGTCATACCGTACAACTTGCCGTTGAGCTCCGTCAATCCGCAGGAGGGCCGGGAACCGTCGGCGCCGCTGAAATGGTGCAACACCGTGTAGGCGTCGTTGACCGGGTTGAGTTCGTAAAGCACGCCCCCGTCGTACAGGCCGCCGTACTCCGTGGTACCGTAAAGTTTGCCGGCGTATTCCAACAGACGCCCGCGCGGCGCGCGGCCCTGATCGGCACCCTGAAAATTGGTGAGCGGGATGAAGGTTGCTGTGCCCGGATCATAGGAAAATAGTTTTCCGGGGCTGTTGCTCAGGCCGTAGAGCAGGCCACCCAGTTCCAGCAGGCCGTTCAGGGAATTACCGGTATTTGCCTGGGCCATAGAGAAGAGCGCCTGATAAGCATTAGTGCCGAGGTCATACTCGTACAGCACACCCGACGAGCCGCTGCCGCCTGTCATCGTCATTCCGTATAGTTTGCCGGCCACAAGCGTCAGATCGCCCTCCGGAAAAGCACCGTCGGAAAAATCGAAATCGTGCAGGGGCGTGTAGGTGTCGGTGCCTGGCTGGTAGGAAAACAGCACTCCGGCGCCGTTGCTGCCTCCCTGGTTGGCTGTGCCGTACAGGGTGCCTGCATCGGTCGTGAGCGCGGACAAGGGGCGGCGGCCTCCTGTGCCGTCGAAATCATACAGTTCCTGGTAGGCTAACGGCCCGGGGTCGAACTCGAAGATCACTCCGTCGTTGTTGGCGCCGCCGGATTCAGTCGTACCGTAGAGTTTTCCTCCCACAACGGCGAGGCTGCCCACTGGCCGGGCGCCGCCACCCGAGGCGCCGAAGTTATGCCACGACTGATAGGCATTGCCCGACGGATCGAAACGAAACAGCACGCCCGAACTTTCCGAGCCACCCGCATAGGTGGTTCCGTAAAAAACGCCACCCAGTTCGGTCATGCCGCTTTTGGGATCAGCCGCATCGCCGTTGTTTGAAAAAGCGTGGACTACGGCATAGGCCTGCGTCCCGAGGTCGTATTCGAAAATTACGCCCCGGCCGCCGGGGCCGCCGAAAGAGGTCATGCCATACAGTTTGCCCGAAGATTCAAGAAGCCGACCAATGGGTCCAGCGCCGGTCGGATAGTCGAACGTGTAGAGCGCCGAGTAGGTTTTTGCCACCGGATCGTACTCGAATAACACACCAAAGTCGTTCGCGCCGCCGCTGCCGGTCACGCCGTACAGCTTGCCGTTAGCGGCTTGCATCAAGGTAGCGTGTACCGGATTGGCCCCTTCGGTTTTGGGAAAGTCAACCACCGTGGTGATGCTCCCCCCCTGGGCCTTGAATATCGTCCCGAAACCGTTGATGCCGCCCTCCGAGCCGTAGCCGTACAGGGTGTTGGGCTGCGCCAAAATCAGCGCAGGACTGCTCAGAATGAGGAGGAACAGCAGAGGCAACACACATTTTCCGAGTATTGCTTGTGTGTCGGATGTGTGCCTGAAGTTGGTGTTATTTCGTTTCATTGGATAAAATTTAGTGCGTTAAACATGGCCATAAACCTTCCAGGTTTTCAAAACCTGGAAGGTTTATTCTGCTCAAAACAGAGCAATTAATGCCGTAGTTGCCGTCCTCGCCAACAACGGCCAACTCAAAACCCGAAACTCAAAACTCAAAACTTTACAACCCCATCCCCTGTACCGCAAACACAAAGGGGTTGTCCGGTAAATCGTTATGCGTGAGCACGATCAGTGCCGAGCGCAGGCCTGCCGCCGTGGGCGTGAACGTGACGGTAAATGTCGTGATCGTGCCACCCGGCAGTGACGACGCAATGGGCTGTGTCACACTGAAATCACTCTGGTGTACGCCCGCCACCGTCACGAGCGGCACGCCGGTCAAGGTCAGCGGGTTGCTGCCGAACAGGTTTTCTACCGTGAATGTGTGCGTCACGGGCACGCTCTGCGCTGCGGAACCGAGATCGGTGTCGTTGCCGGCGCTTCCGGTATTCGCCCGGTTCGGAATGGCGGTGTTGTTGCCCGACAGGGCAATCGCCGGCGGGTTGTTCGGCGTGCAGGTGGTGGCGCCTTCCGCTGCGTGCGTACCCTCCGCACAGGGATAGCAAGCCATTGCGCCGGAGGCACTTTGAGCGGTATTGACCGGGCAGGGGTAGGCGTTCAGGCCGTCGGGACAGAACTTGCCCGGCGGGCAGTCGGTGCAACCCGTGATGACGCTCCCGGTGTACACGGCGTATTTACCCGGCAGGCAGGCGCAGTTGGGGGCGTCGAAGCCGGGCACGTTGTTTTCGTCGGCCAGCGGGCAGGGGTCGCAGGCGTCGGGCGCGCCGTCGCCGTCGGAGTCGGTAATGTCTGTGGCATTTGCTGCGCCGGGCGTGACGCAGGCAAGGATGAAATCGGCGTTGTTGTTGTCGCTGTCGTTGCCGTCGGGGTTGCGGGAGAGACCTACTCCGGCAGTGCCGACATTGTCGCCGGTAGCGACTGCCAGACCTTCCGTTCCGCCGGGCACCACACTTTCCCAGGCTATGGCGTCGGCGGTGAGTATATTTTGAAAAACCAACCGAACGGCAGCAATACCGTCCTCCAACTGGTCGGTACTGCCGGAGAACGCCTGGTTGCAATTCGGCACAGCGGAGCCAACGCCGCACACGACGTTGTACGCACCGGCAGCGAGCGTGCCGCTCAGGTTCACGGTCTGGTACACCGAGCCGCTGCTGTTCAGCAGTTCCAGTTTGTACGTACTGAGGTCAACGGAGGTGTTGTCGACATTTTTCAATTCTATAAATTCCAGTGCATCGGCGCTGCCGGGCTGGTCGTAGTCCACCTCGTTGATCACAAGCGCAGGCGGGAAACATAAACTCAGGCTGTTGAAAAACAGGTTGCGGGGGTCACCCCCGCCGGCGCTGAAGTTGAAAAACCGCACGCGATCCGGGTTGCCGGAGTTGCTGAACGAGCGATCGAACGAATACGGCCCGCCGCCGGCGAGCGGGGTCACGCGCAACTGGTAGGTCGTAGCCGTGAGCAGTTCAATTTCGATCAGAAGTCCCTCGTCGGTGAACGGAATGCCGGAGTTGCCCGGTGTGCCGCCGGTGGCATCGTTGATGGTGTAGTTGCTGTTTCCTTCGATGAAATAAAACTCCATCAGGTTTTGGTTGCTGCTGTTGCGCAGGCTGAAACCCACGGTACCGGTGGCCGCACCATCGTCAAGCCAGCCGTTGTCCATACGAAATGAGAGGGTGGCGCCCGTCGTCATCGGCACGACAAAAGGCCGGATTGCTTCGGAAATGTTGTTGTTGTTGGCGTAAAAGCCCCAAGCCTCGCCGCCGGTATTGATGTCGCCGTCGCCATTCCCGTCGCCGTCGCCGTTGGTGGTCGAGTTGCCGATGAAAAAACCGGCATTGCCGCTGTTGGAGGCAGGATTGAGGCCCGTCCAAGGCTGAAAACCCGAGCCGTCGTTGTCGCCCGATTGCAGGCCGTTGTCATACGTGGCGGCGTTTGCCTGAGATGCAGTGCCACAAAAATCCACGTTTCCGGCCACAGGGTTTTGGCTAAATCCGGTGACACGCGATATGCCGCCGCAAGTGAACAGCCCTTGGGTCGTAGCCGTGATATTAAACGTGGAGAAATTGCCGTTCCGGTTCGGCGTAGCCGGGCGCTCGGGCGAAAAACTGAAACTGTTTCCCGCCGATGCATACTGCACCGAAGCGATTTCTACTTCCTGCCCGGCGCTTTGATCCCACACCACGAACCGGAGTTGTTCTCCGTTGCTCATGCCGCTTGCCGACGGTGCACCGAGCACCTCGATGAGCATGTCATGTACGTCGTCCCAGGCAAACCCCTGCCCGATCCGACCGATGCCCACCACATCGCCGGCACTGTTTTTCACCGCAACCTCATCTCCGGCGGCAATGGGCGAGCCACCCACCAGCAGATTTGACGCATCGGCTACACGCAGCGCCACATAGTGCGGACAACCGCCCGGCGTGGCGTCCATCTGGAAATGGCTGCTCGTGCCCGGAGTCGCGGGGTACAGTCCGGTGGGCGCCCACCACGCGTGGTCGCGCGGTTGGGCTTTTACCTGCGCGCGGCTGTCGGCGAAGGCTTGCGTATGCTGAAACAGGTAGCCGTCGGAGTAGTCCTTGAGGTATTTGTTGGAAAACGACGTGTTGACCCAGGCACTTGCAGTTGTGGTCGGGTGGTCGTTCAGCGCCAGTACTAGGCCGGATTTCCCGCCGCCGCCCGAGCGGTTGAGCACAAAGAGGTCGCCGCCGTTGCCCGCCGTGAACACCGGGCCGAGACTAGCGATGGGCGTAGAGGCGCCCGCCGCCGTCGCCCCGCGCAGGTTCATTTGCCAGCCGATAGCCTCGTCCAGATTGTACCAGAACCAGTCTTTCCAGAACACGGTGGGCCGCCCTTCGGCAGCCAGAATGTACGGGTAACCCATATCGTCCTTGTCCTGAAACACGGGGTCGTGGCCACTGTCGGTGCTGAATTTCAGGCAGGTAGCGCCGTAGGTTGCCACCGTCTCCGGGTCGCCGCAGGTGGTGGCGACGAAGCCGATGCGGTCCACGTCGTGGTTTTCCACGAACGTCACCACATCTTCGCCGGGCAACGCGCTGCCGAAGCGCAGGCCGGCGCCGTTGAGGTTCCACATGTTGTAGCCGCCGCTACCGTTGTTACACAGATCGCGCAGCGCATAGCGGAGGTTGAAGTCGAAAATGGCGAGGTTGGCGTCCTTGCTGCCCGCGCCGGGGCCGCCCACGTTGAACCCCTCTACGGCATTGCGGTAGCCGGCGAGCGTGCCGAGGTCGCCGTCAAAAAGTTCGCCGACGCAGAATGGCTGGGCGCCGTTGAACAACTCCACGAGGAAGGGCGCCATGAAACCCGGCTCCACATGTTTCACGGCATCGAGGCGGATTTCGTCGAAGCCGGGGCCGTTGACGGGATCGAGCAGGTTGCGGCCCCAGACGACGAGGCTGTCGCCGGCTTTGCCGAGGTTGTGCGGACCGAAATACCAGCCACCGGGGTCAAGCACCTGATCCAGCAGGTTGAAGTAGCAGATGTCTTCGAAGAAGATGCGGTCGTGGTAGGGGGCAAACAAGTCGCAGTGGTGGTTATTGGGGTGGAAATCCGTGCTGTCCATCAGGATGCGGTTGCTGGCCGGGCGGAATTTCGTAAACCGCTGTTCGCGGAAACTATCGCCGTTGTGGTCGCATTCTTCCACCTGCGTGACCGAAGCGCCGGCGCGGTGGTTGAGCACCACATCGGCCATTACGTTCAGGCCCTGGCCGTGCAGGGCGGTCATCATGGCCTGGAATTGCGCCTGGTTTCCGTGGCGGGTGCGGGTGGTGCCGTTCTGGTTGTACTGGCCGTAGTCGAAATAGTCGTACACGCCGTAGCCCATGTCGTAGATGCCGGCAAAGCCCTTGTTGGCCGGCGGCGTCCACACGGTTTTGAAGCCGGCGGCGGCAAGTTGCGGCGCCACGGTGGCGAGGGTATCCCACCAAAGGCCGCCGGTGGTGGTGTTGGCCACGTCGCCGGGGTGGGTATTCCAGTAAAATCCCTGGAGGATGACATCCTGGCTTCGCAGGGTGCCGGAGGAGAACAGTATCAGGAAGAATAACGGCGACAGACGCGCCGGAGCGAGCAGAGTAGACTTGTACATGAGACGGAAGCGATTATTGGACGGACAAAAGTAGGAAATGAAATCCGGAAAGTCATCTGACCGCTTTTCAATGCTCCCCGGCGGTATGGCGTTTACAATCGGCATCAATTCAGACTTACTTCCTGCGTCCTGCCAGCCATTTTACAGCCGCTTCCAAAGCAGCGTCTTTTCCGTCGGCGCCGGGTGCAAGCACTTCGTCCGGCACAATTTTGCTTCCGTAAAGCACCCCCTCACGGTCGGCGTAGATGGAGGTAGTCAGTAAAATTTGTGCGCCGTCGCGAAGTGGATAACTTTGATTGCCGGTGGACAGCCCGACAGTCGGCTCGCCGAAACTCCGGGTATTGGGTCGTTTGCGGAACGCCACGGTCACCACTTCGCCCGAACTACCAGTCCGTGGCCCGGTCAGCACGGCCACCGGCGCCTGCTTTTGGCGGAGTTTGTATGGCTTTCGGCCGACTTTTGTGATTGCAGTTTTTCCGATACCGGCAGCGCCTTTCCGGTAAAACCAGGTTTCCGGTTTTTCCCGACCCGGTACGACGAAATACCCGCACACGCCTTCGCCGAGCAGCGGCCCGATGCCGGCAAGCATGGGCCAGCAGTTGCCGCCGCCATTGCCGCGCAGGTCAAGTATCCAGCCCTGGGGTCGCATCCGGTCGAGCGAGTCCAGCAGGTTGTGCAGTTGGTCGGCAAACCAGGTGTTCAGGGCGTCGCTGCCGCTGCTTACTGCGGGCATTTTCAGGCAGGCGATTTTCCCGTCCAGCATTTCGCCCGTAGTCAGCGGCATTTCCCGGAATGCTACTGCATCGGGTTGGCTCCATTCCGAGGCAGCTGTGGCGCCCATGAGAAAACTGTGTTTGTCTTTCAGTTTGCCCAACGCATACCGGATTGCCGGATAACAACCGGAATACGCCGTTTGTCCGGAGATCATCAACAAGGCCAGTTCCCGAACTTTGGGCCAGTTGGCCGAGTCTCGGTGCAGGGCATTTTGTTGAATCATATCCAGGGCTTCGGTCAGGTAGGTGCGCAGGGAGTCAGGTACTTGTTCGGCGCCGATGGGAATTTCCGTGACGGCAAACGAATCAAACCACACCCGGCCCTGTCCCACCAGCAGCCCGCCGATCTGGATTTCGTTGGCTGTTTCTTCTACAAAAAACTCGGTAGCCACTTCCGTCCAGTCTGCAGTACCGTTCAAATTCCGGGCATGCATATTGTCGAAAAACAGGCTGTTTTCGCCTTCAAATACATTGATCCAGATGCCGGTGTATTGCTCCACGGCTTCTCGTTTGAGGTAACCCGATACCCGAAACTTGCGAACAACCGCACTTGGCGGCAGGGCTACCAATTGCGAAAAAGCGCCAAAGCCTTTGCCGGGGATGCTCTTCAAAAACAAAGACGATCGGCCTGCGTGGCGAGTCAGGGTATCGCGTCCGGTCTCATACAGCCGGTTGGATCGCCAGCCGTGCAAGCCGGAAGTAAAGGCCGTATCCGCCTGTTCAAAACCGGGATTGAGCAGGGTCTGGCTTGAGGTAATCCGGCTTAAGGCAAAAAGAACAGAAATAATGGCGAGTCGTTTCATACTTGAATTACGGATCAATTTTGTGCGCGTTGATTCCTTACCGCTGAATCACCAAAAAACCCTTCCTCGGCTTGTCCTCCGCCGGCAATTTCACCACCCAGAAATACGTGCCCACGGGCAACGGCTGCCCGTTGTAGGTGCCCTCCCAGTCGTTGTTGTACGGTTTGGCGTAAAAAACCTGATCGCCGAATTCGTTGAAAATCGTCACCTCGTTTTCGAGGTTGCCCTCGCCGCCCGCTAAGCAGTAAAACGGAATGACAAACATATCGTTGATGCCGTCGCTATTCGGCGTGATGAGCGTGGGCACCCGGCACTCGCCGGCTTCCTGCACATCGAAGTACAATGTGGCCATGCTGCACGCGCAGGCCGGGTTCAGGTTGCACAGTTCATAGATCAATTGATCCCGTCCGTCAAAGGTCAGATCGGGCAGGTAACTGAATACACCGACGCTTGTTTCCGACCAGAGGCCGTGCTTGGGCGGATCCAGCACCCGCAAGGTGAACTGCGGTGGTACAATGTCGTTGAGCAGCACATTCGCCGTCACTTGTGTGCCGAAGGACACCGAAACACTGTCTTCGTAGGCTGTGGGTTCCAGGTCGTAGTACACCACCACGGTGTCGCGCGAGCGGTCGCCGCACAGGCCGCCGTTGGTTTCCCAGAGGAAGCGGTTGGCGCCGAACTGGAGGTCGCACACGATGGTCGCAGACGTGTTGCGGCTGTTGATCACGAGGCCCGGGTTTTGCAAGGAATCCAGGTAAAACCACTTGCCCGTTTCAAAAGCGTCGAGGCTGGTGGCCTGAAGCAGGGTGCAGGAATCGGTGATGCACAGCGTTTGGTCCAGCCCTGCAAAAGGCTGTTTGCCAATGGTATGCACGGTTACGGATGCCGTATCTGCCGGACAGCCCGGCACTTTCAGAATCCAGTAAAAAAAGAAGGTGTTGGCGTTGGCGGGCAGGTTGCGCACCACCGTGTTGGGGGCGGCGGAGTTGTCGAACGTTATAGGCGGCTGGAAGAGTGCCTGTCCGGGCGGTTGTTTCCAGAACCCCGAACTGCTCATGCCCTGAATGGCGTTGAGTTGTACGGTGTCGGAAAAGCAGGTCACTTTCAGGTCGTTCACTACCCGCGCCTCCTCGAAGGCGTTGACGGTGACCCGGACGGTATCCCGGCTGAAGTTTTTGCACGAACCGTTGGACAGGGCCCACTCAAAGCGGTACGCATTTCCGGCAGTAGCGCCCACCACCAGCGAGGTCGGAGCGGGCTGATTCACAATAGTTACCGCCGGCCCGCCGACAAGCGACCACAGGCCGGCGCCTGCCGAAGGTATTGAGGCAGACAGATTGAACGGAGTAGCGTCGCAGGCGAAAAAGTCGTCGCCGGCAAACGCTGTAACCCCGCTCGGAACGGTATCCAACTGAGCCTGTGCCGGAGCCGATGCCGCCGAAAGGCAACCGTTCAGGAGCGCGTACACGACAAAACCATTCGGGCCGGACTGCAGACCGGTCAACGGACTTAACGTGAAATTCAGGGCAAACGACGGCGGCCCGAGCGGAGCCTGGGTCAGCGCATTGTACCAGATGTATTGTGCGCCGGGCGTAGCGGTAGCCGGGGAAATGCCGAGTTCCAGACTGCTGCCTGCCTGACTCAGGCAAGCCGGTGCTATGGGCAAAATAGCCGGTGCGGGCGGACGTGCGCGGATTTCCACACAAACCGGATTGCTCTGCGGAGACACACAGCCGTTCACCGAAACCGTGGCCGTGTAGCAGCCCTGGTGCGTCGCCGCATTTGCCTGCGGGATGAACGGATTTTGTACGCCTGCAACAAAACTCGGCCCCGTCCACGCATACGTCCCGCCCGGTACAGCGGAAGCAAACAAACGCAAGGTATCGCCCGCACACACCGGCGAATTGGAACTCGGCACCGGTGCCGGCGGGATGGGATGCACGGTTACCGTGACCGTTTCCGAAGGCGCCGACGAACACCCGGCGGCCTTGGCCACCAGCCAGTAGTCGCCGCTGTGTTGCTGGCCGGCATTGGTTATGATGAGGTTGGCCTGTGCCTGCGTAATGATGCCGTTGGGGGTGTGCCACTCAAACTGCACATTGCTGCCGTAGGCATTTACGTTTTGCACCGAAATGGTGAGCGTGGAACCCACGCACAAGCCCTGGTTGGGGCCAAGCAACGGACGATCCGGCTGGCGTTGCACATTGATCGTGGTGGAATTCGGGTTGGACACACAGCCGCTCATGTCGGTCACCACGAGGTTGTAGGTGCCGTTGTCGCTCGTGCAGACTTTCGGAATGACCGGCTGCGGGAGGGATGAATGAAACATATTCGGCCCTGTCCAGGAATATGTCAGCGGGCCGTTTTGGGTGAAAATGGTCGCCTGAAGCAAAGCGTCGGTAGCGCAATCCACACAAGCCGGCGCCGTGTGTGTGACCGAAGTGATTTCCGGCGGGGAAATGACCAGCACCGGAACGGTGGCCACGTTGGTGCATCCGTTGGCGGTACTGACGGTCACGACATAGTTCCCGGTAGCCGGCATGTTGGTAGCGGCATTGGCGCCGATGGCGTCAAAGTTGTCCGGCCCGGACCACACAAACGTCACGTCCTGCATGGTCGAATTGGCACTCAGCGTCAGCGTAGCCCCCTGACAAACCGGCGAATTGGAAGTGGCTGAAATGTTGGGGAAATTCTGAACCTGCACATTGAACGGGTCGGACAGGTCGGAGGTGCAATTGTTTTGCATCACCTGCAAACGCCAGCCGCCCGAGTGCATCGTCGGAGAGGCGTTGGGGATAATCAGCGTATTGATCGAAGTATTGGTCGCGACTAAGTTTGGCGGCGGCGAAATCCACTGGTATTGCCCGGCGGTAGGGATGTCGGTGCAGGTCAACTGGATGGTATCGCCCGCGCAGGCGGTAGCGTCACCGCTGATCTGCGGTTTTGGTGGCTTGGGCCGCACTTCCACATTTACCGTGACCGGCAGCGACGAACAGCCGTTGGCAGACACGATCAGGGTGTACGTACCCGCATGAAACGCTTGCGCACAGGAAGTCACGAGCGGGAATTGAGCCGAACTGACAAAACTGCCTGGCCCCGTCCATGAGTAGGTGATGCCCGGGCCTTGCACATTGGTTCCCAAGGAAATCGGCTCGCAGGTACACACGGAAATGGTCGGATTGACCACTGTTGCCACCGGGCGAGCCTGCACCGTCACTTCTTTCACTTCCGAGGGCAGCGACACGCAGCCGTCGGAGGTCACCTTCACGTGGAACTGATACACGCCCGGAAACAGGTTAGCCATCTGGAACATCGGGATCGGCGTGGTGCCCAGCAGCGTCGCATTGGCCGGCGTGCCCGCAAACCACGAGTACGACACCGTGGTGCCGCCGAAGGTTTGGCACTGTAAGGTTAGCACCGTTCCCGAGCAAATCAGGGGCGGCACCGTGAGCACCGGCTGTGTCGGCAGGTTGGTCAAATCCAGCAAAACACTGCCCGAGGCGGTGCACCCCGTAGGGCCGGTCACCGTTACTACATAAGTGCCTTCGTTGGCGCTGGAGGTCATGGGGATAATCGGGTTGGGGTTCATGGAAACGAAACTGGCCGGCCCGTTCCATAAGTAGGTGTAACCCGTTCCAGGCGCCGGCGGGTTGGCGGAAAACTGTACCGGCCCGCCTTCGCATACGCCCGCCGTAACCGTAGGAATGGGAGCCACCGTTTCCACGCGTACCGTCGTTGTGCAAGTACCGGTGTTGCCGGAGGTGTCGGTCACGGTGAGCGTCACCGTGTAAATGTTATTCGGCGGCGCCGCCATGTTACAGGTAAATGCAGTTTGCGACAGCGCAAACGAGAGGTTGGTGCCGGAGCAGTTGTCCATGCTGCCGTTATTCACCTCTTGCGGCGTCAGCACGTAATTGACCGAGCCGTGCGGGTTGGTAAAAATGGTAGTGGGCTGGCATTTGGCCACCGGCGGCACAGTGTCGCGCACCGTGATGCTGAATGTTGCCGTGCCGGTGTTGCCGCTGTTGTCGGTGGTTTTGTACTGCACGACGTAGGCGCCGGGCGGGAGCGAAATGCTCGTTTGGCCGCCGTTCAACTGTCCGGACTGGACCAATTGCACCCCTTTGCGCACCTCGTATTCGACCACGGCATAATTGTAGGTCAGGACGGCTTCCATCGTACTGATTCCGTCGAAGTTGCCGGCATTCAGCGGCCCGCAGGGATTGATGAAGTCTGTGAAATTTACCACGTTCCGGTTTGCCTGAAGCAGGAAACCGGCTGCGCCGTTGGCCGCCCAGGTATTGATTTGCGCTGCAGAAACGGGAATGGTGGTTTCGTGTACGTCCGTGCATTGGCCGGAGGTGGAAATATCGGTAGTGTCAAGAAAACCGCCCTGTTCATCCAGCACGCGGAAAAATTCCCCGGGATTGCCGTTGTCGCCTTTGTGCCGGATGGTGAGCGTCCCGCCCGATACGGCGTTGGGCAACAAGCCCGGAATGTTCAGAATGGTATTTTTCGGCACCCAGCCGGCGTTGGGGTCGGATTCAAACTGCACGGGCGCCACACCGGAGGTTTTGCTCAGGTTGGCCGAAAAGGCGCAGTTTTCCTGCAAGGCAGGGAATGGCAGCGTGATGCTCACCAGGCAATTAAGTGCCCCGACATGGGTCGTAATATTTGCCGGCGCCGTCACCACCGGTGGTTCCATATCCGCCACATGCACCACGGTGGTAGCCGTTGTGGTATTCCCCGCACAATCCATTGCTTCGTACACCACAGCATGGTTGCCGGTATCCAGGAAAAAACTGCTTGCCGGCGGGTACGCCAACTCCGGGCCACCATCCACCGAACAGGTGATGGTGACCGGTATTTGCGGGGTAGCTACATTGTAACTCAGGGTGGCGCGTGCCCGATCCTCCCCTGGGCAAAATGCGTTGCAGGCCTCGGCCCCGATACCGTTCGGCGTCAGGGTGATGTTCAACTGACCATCGGCAAGCCAAGTGTTGAGCAGCGCCGCCGGCAGCGTAAATGTGGTATCGCTGAAGCCACAGGACACGTTGGTCTGTTTGGTGCGCCCGATCAGATACCCGCCTTCTCCAAGTACCTGAAATGTCTCCGAAAGTAGTTCCGAATCGGCATTATCGAGGTAGATGGTCAGGGTGGCATTTCCGAGCACCGGCGTGTTGGGCGGCATGTTGGGCGAAGCCCAGGAAAACACGACCGGGTTGACCGGCACCAGATCAACGGGTACACCGCTTGCCGTCAGCACCACCGTATCGCGCAGCGTCACCGGGCCGGACTGCGCCGTGCAGTCGTCAAAAACCGACAGGAGCACCGGCACCTGAACATTGGCCCCGCAAAGCCCCGGCGCTGTGGGTACATGCACGGTATCAAGGGCGACTACCTCCGGCCCGGTTCGGTCCAGCACAGTGATGGTTTGGGTATACGTGCGGCTGTTGCTGCAATTGTCCACCACCGTCCATTCGCGCCGCACCTGATAGTTGGCCCAGTGCGCGCAGTTCGCCGGGTTGGGGTCTTGCAGCAGGGTTTGCACAAAGGTGATGTCCACCGTTTCGTCGCAGTTGTCGGTGCCGGAAACAGCGCCCGGCGCCGGTGGCGGCGGTACCTGATTGCACTCCACCGTCACGTCGCCGGGTACACCGACGAGCACGGGTTTCACGGTATCCACCACATGCACATTTTGGGAAAACTGCCTGGTATTGCCGCACACATCCGTGCTTTGCCAGGTCAGAATTTTCGTGTAGGTATCCCCGCAGCCGGGATTGTCAATGATTTCGCTAATCAGAGTCGGCGCCGAAGCGATGCCCGTACAAACGTCCGCAGCGGTGGGTGGCGGCGTAATGGGCAGCACTTCGCACACGAGCGTAGTGTCCAAAAATCCGGTTATGGCCGGAGGGATATTTTCCACTACCGTGATGACCTGCTGCGTGGTGGTGGTATTGCCGCAGTCGTCGCTTACCACGAAGGTGCGGGTGATGGTGTAGGCATAATGCCCGCAGGTGGCCGGGTTCGGATTTTGGGTAGATGCGTCGCTGAACGTCAGGCCCACGACCATGCCGCAATTGTCCACCGCCGTCACGTGTTGCCCCAGCACGGGCGCCGGAGGCAGGGCAAACGTGTCGCAGCGCATGGTCACATTTGCGGGTGAAAGGGTGATGAACGGCTTGGTGGTGTCGCGTACCACGACTGTTTGTGGGGCGGTGGCGGTATTGCCGCAGTCGTCTGTAGCCAGCCAGGTGACCAGCAAAGTGTACGAACCCGGGCAAATCTGGTTGGTCGGTACGAACGTGTAGGTAAGCGTGACCGCGCTGTCGCAGTTATCAGTAACAAACGAAACGGGCATATCCGGCGTCACCACGGGACAAAAAATAGTATCTGTCGGTATCGCGGAAAACACCGGCTTGGTGGTGTCCCGGATTCGGAACCGGATGATGCTGCTGCCCACATTGCCGCACTCGTCGGTGGCTCGGAAGGTGACATCGGCGTGCCAGTTGCAGTCGTGCGCCACAATGGCCGGATATGGCCCTGTGCCGAACGTGCCGGTGCCCGTTTGCCCGGTCGAAGTCGTCCAGGAAAAGTTCGTCCAGGTGTAGGCGGAACAGTCGTCCGTCACTGTGGCATTGGCGTGTGCGTTGATCCAGTTGACCAGCACCGTGCTGTCGTTTCCGCCGCCGCATTCTTCGGTGAACATCATGCCCGAAATCACGGGTGGCACGGTGTCTATGGCGCCGAATTTGGCGGTGCCCAGAGGCGTGGTGTTGTTACACGCATCCCGGACAAAAAAATCAACGGCAACCATGCCGCGTACTTTCGGGTAGTTCTGGTTTCCAAATGTTTGTGGCCCGCAGCCGTTCGCCAAGGATGCCAGAAACGCAGCGGTGACTTCGGCGGAATCGCGGTTCACGCCGCCGATTTGCATGGTGTACACCAGTTCGGACGGCGGGGTACAGGAGTCGGCGGTTACCAGTCCGGCCCGGCGATGAATCCAGTCGGCCAGTGCAGCCAGATGGTTGTCGTTGGGCGGCGAGCAGGCGGCCACGCTGTCTTGCGGCGCCCGGAGGATGTACGGCCCGGTGGTGTCCACCGAGGCAAACGAAGCCGTCCGTGTGACCGCGAATCCGCAACTGTCCGTGGCGGTAAACGTCACTGTAACTGGCGGCGGACAACTGCCTGACAGGGCAGGCGGTGCATTATTGGTGTAGGATGCCACACCGGAAGGGTCGGTCGCTTTGAAGGCTGTCATTTGTGCGGCTAACCAGGCGGGATAGGCGGTTTCCGTTTGGGTACAGGAAGACGATCCGTTTTGCGGGGGTGTGGTCACTGTGGGCGGCAGCGTATCCACAAGGATCGTGATGGTTTGGTTAAACACACCCGTATTGCCGGAGTCGTCGGTAGCCAGCCAGGTGCGGACGAAAACGCCACCCGCGCACAAAGGCGGCGGCGTGGTTTGGGAAAACGTGACGACCGGATTGCCGCAACTGTCCGTGGCGGTGAGAACCGGAGGAGGCGGTACTTGTTTGATGGAGGCGTATGTTACCGTCGGCGGGGTGCCGGCAGTGACCACGACCGGCTTCGTGGTGTCCACGAAATTGATAAAAAATTCGAACAGCGCCGTGTGCCCCTGGTTGTCGGCTACTTGCCAGACTACTTTGGCGACGTTGTTATACGACCAGGGGTCGGTCAATTGAAACCCGGAAGCCACAGGGTCGAACGCTGACTGGGTGATGGTGTACCCAAATGGCGACGTAACTATCGGAGTGCCGATGTTTCCCGACAAAATGTTGGAACAGGTGGCCGGTTTTATGATAATTGTGTCCGGCCCCGGGTAGTTAAAATTAAAAAAACCCTGCTGGGCGGCAACGTGGCCCGGCAGCGCAATCCAGGTGAGTGCGGTAATGAAGCCGAGCATGGCCCAGGAAGCCATGCGTAACCGGTTGGTCATAATTTGATGTTTCATATACGGACGGCCGGAGACCGTCGAAATGTGTCAAGGGATGAAGGCTGACGCTCATGGATTAGTGCTGGATTATTTGGTTTTGGAGGGTTACGAGGTTTCTGGTTGGAGGGTTTCTGGTTGGAACTTGTCCTTCCGAAGGAATCCGTCCGGTCTGCGTGGGGTAAGGTCGGTTATGAGGCGTCGCCGTCAAGTTTTTTGTCTTTCACGTTTTTGTCGAGAAAGGCGTTGATGGTGTCAACGTTGTAGTCTTTGATGATTTCTCCGAATTCGTTGACGGAAATGTTCATACCGCGCAGGTCTTCATGTACGTCAGGCGGTGGCGTTTTGGTTTGCGTTCCGGATTTCGGTTTGTTTTTTTTTGACATGGGAAAAACGTTTCAAAAGTATGGTTAAGGATCGGAATTGAAGGTGTCTAAAAGAGCCTTGTGTCGATTTATGACGCATCCTGCGCCGCGCAGGGTGGGACTAAGCCCCCAAAAAATACGCCAAAGCCGTTTGCAGGCGCCGCACCGTTTCGGTCTTGCCCAACACGGCGGCCATGTCAAACACGGCCGGGCCTTTCATGGTGCCGGCGAGCGCGAGGCGCAACAAAGGCAATATGTCGCCCGCTTTCAGGCTGCGCCCGTGCATAAATTCTTTTAGCGACTCCTCCAGAGCAGATGCTTCAAAAGTCGTTTGCGCTTCCACATGTTCGATCAACGCTTCAAAATGCGGCTGCAGGGCCGGGTTCCACTTTTTGCCGATCATCTCGTTGTCATAGGTACGCACCGGCTCGAACAGGTAGTAGCCTTGCTCCACAAAGTCGGGTAAAAACGTGACCCGTTCTTTCATCAAGGCGGCTGACCGCACGAGAAACTCCTCGTCGCTGCGGTAGCCTTTGGCTTCGGCCAAGGGGCGGATGCTGGTTGCCAATGCCCGGTTGTCGGCAGCCTGGATGTAGCGCTGGTTGAACCATTTGGCTTTTTCGTAGTCGAAGCGCGCGCCGCTCTTACCGATATGTTCGATGGAAAAAGCCTGCGCCAGTTCGTCCATGCTGAAAATTTCCTGTTCGCCGCCGGGGTGCCAGCCGAGCAGGGCGAGGAAGTTGACGGTTGCTTCCGGTAAAAATCCGGTTTCGCGGAAACCCGGGAAACTGTCTTCCGCCGTTTGCCCGGCCCACGCAAGCGGGAACACCGGAATACCGAATTTGGCGCCGTCGCGTTTGCTGAGTTTGCCGTTGCCCTCCGGCTTGAGGATCAGCGGCAGGTGGGCAAATTTAGGCATGGTGTCCTCCCAGCCAAACCCACGGTACAACAACACGTGATGCGCCGTACTGGGCAGCCACTCCTCGCCGCGAATGACGTGGGTGATGCCCATGAGGTGGTCGTCCACGATATTGGCCAAATGGTACGTCGGCATACCGTCGGCCTTGAGCAACACCTTGTCGTCGAGTTCATTGCTTTGAAACACCACTTCGCCGCGGATCAGGTCTTCGATGCGGATCGCCTGTTCCGGCTCCACTTTCAGGCGGATGACGCAGGGTGTACCGGCGTCCAAATGCTGCTGCACGGCATCTGCCGAAAGGGTAAGGCTGTTGCTCAGCCCGGTGCGGGTGCGAAAGTTGTAGGTAAAATTTGCCTCCCCGGCACGCAACCCTTCCAGGGCTTCCGGCGTATCGAAGGCATAATACGCATGCCCGAGGCGCACGAGTTCACGGGCATATTTTTGGTAGATTTCCTTGCGGTCGCTCTGGCGGTATGGCCCCAGGTCGCCGCCGAAACCCACGCCTTCGTCGGGGATCAGATGCGTCCACTTGAGCGCTTCAATGATGTATTGCTCGGCGCCGGGTACGTAGCGGTTCTGGTCGGTATCCTCAATGCGGAGGATGAACGTGCCGCCGTTTTTGCGGGCAAAGAGGTAATTGTACAAAGCGGTTCGGACACCCCCGATGTGCAGGGCGCCGGTTGGAGACGGGGCAAATCGTACGCGTACGGACATTCGCTTGGCAGGTTGTTTTAGGGCCGGTTCACGAACGGCCCGGTGTGTTGGGTTCGGTTTTACAATTTTTATCAAAATGCATTTGCCTATCCGACAAAACCTGCGAAGACGGATTTTGTTATGGGTACGCAAGTGCCAAAAACAGTGCCCGGTGCGGCGAAATCAAATATTTACCGGTACTTTGCTTTTGTAATTGGCAAAAGTAGGTCTTTTTGTCAGGATAATCCGAAGTGTATACGAACATCACGCATTCTGTCCATGTATTTAGTCAAGACGCCCAAATTGGTACAGGCCCTATGGCCTACCTGCCTGTGGTACATACCCACGCGCGAGAACGTGCTCTACCTCACCTTCGACGACGGGCCTATCCCCGAGGTCACGCCCTGGGTGCTGAATACGTTGCTGGAGTACAATGCCCGGGCTACATTTTTTTGTGTGGGCGAAAACGTGGAACGCAACCCGGATATCTTCCGCCGCCTGCTCGCCGAAGGCCACTCGGCGGGCAACCATACCCACAACCACCTGAACGGTTGGGACACCGAAACCACCAGATACCTGCACAATGTGCGCCATTGCGCCCGCCTGGTGCAAAGTAACCTGTTCCGTCCGCCGTACGGACGGTTGCGGCCCCAGCAACGGGCATTTCTGGAACGCCATTACAAAATCGTATTCTGGGATGTGCTCAGCGGTGATTTCGACCCCAACCTCACGGCGGAACAGTGCCTGCAAAACATCGTGGAAAATGCACGACCCGGCTCAATTATCGTGCTGCACGACAGCCTGAAAACTGTGGCCAAACTGCGCTACGTGCTGCCGGCCATGCTGGAGCACTTCTCTGCCCTGGGGTACCGCTTCGAAGCGATACCGGTCGAAACGTCTACAGCCCCTGTTCGGGTTGCATATCACCACGCCCAATAAATGCCGGTATAGTAAAGAGCGGCAGCGCTGGTACTACCCCTCCACCGTTTCGGATTGCATTTTAAAATGCCCGTGCCGGAACCGGCTCCCGTTGAAATGTTCCGTACGGGCGCGCTCGCGGCGCGTTTCTTCGGGCAGGTACTGGAAGTCGCGGCACTGTTCGGAGCAGCAGCCCGCATACTTTTCCCGGCAGGCCGGGCACTGGATGAAGAGCAGGTGGCAGTAGGTATTGGCGCAGTTGGTGTGGTCGTCGCAGGGGGCGCCGCACTGGTGGCAGTGGGCGATGACGGCGTCACTGATGCGTTCGCCGAGGCGCTCGTCAAACACGAAGTTTTTGCCCACGAATTTGTTTTGCAGCTCCCGGGCGCGCACCTGCCGGGCGTATTCGATGATGCCGCCTTCGAGTTGGAACACGTTTTCAAATCCCCGGTACTTCATGTAGGCGCTGGCTTTTTCGCAGCGGATACCACCGGTGCAGTACATCACGATTTTTTTGTGTTTTTGTTCGGCCAGCAGTTCGGCCACGTAGGGTAGTTCCTCGCGGAAGGTGTCCACCGGAGGCACGATAGCGCGTTCGAAGCGGCCTACCTCACTCTCGTAGTGGTTGCGCATATCCACGATGATGGTGTCGGGGTCGTCGGTCAGTTGGTTGAACTCTTCGGCCTTCAGGTGGGTACCGTAGTTGGAGGGATCGAAAGCCGGGTCGTCTATGCCGTCGGCCACAATTTTGCGTCGCACCTTGATGATGAGCGCAAAAAACGACTTACCGTTGTCCTCGATCGCGATATTGAGTCGCAGTCCCTGGAAAAACAGGATACTGTCCATGGCGACTTTAAAATCCTCGAAGTGGGTCTTCGGCACCGAAATCTGGGCATTCACGCCCTCGCGAGCCACGTAGATACGGCCCAGCACGCCGAGCGCATCGAACAGGCCGAAGAGGTGGTCGCGGAACAACTGCGGATTGCGCAGGGTGACGTACTTGTAAAACGAGATGGTGATACGCGGTTCGGCGCTTTGGTGAATCCGTTCTTTCAGTTCCTGCCGGTTTACACGGTTGTATAAAAACTTGCTCATGGGTCAGTTCAGTTCTTTTTGAAAAATGCGGAACACCTTGTACAGTTGGGCGCCGAGGCGTTCGTATTCGGCGCGCATGGCCGTATTGGTTTCCAACACCAGATTGGTTTCAAACGTCAGGATGCCGGCTTTGCGGGCGCTTTCCACCATTTTCCAGCCCATCAGGATGTCGAGGCCCTTGCCGCGGTGGGGCGCGTCAATGCCGCCGAGCAAGAGGTCGAGTTGTTTGGCGGTGCGGGCGGCGTACAGGATGTGCAGGAAACCGAAGGGGTAGAGCCGGCCTTTGGCGCGCTGAATCCCCTTGGTCATGTTGGGAATGCCGAGCATGAACGCCACGACCTTGCCCGCTTCGTCCACCACCACTTTCAAAAAACGCGGATCGAGGATCGGGAGGTAGCGGGCAGCGGTTTCGCGCATTTCCTGCTCGTCGAGCGGCGAAAAACCCTGCAAGTCGGCGTAGGCCCGGTTGATGAGTTCGAAAACCGGCACAATGTAGGGTTTCATCTCGCGGGTTTTGGTGAATTCCACCAGCCGGAACTGGGTGTTTCGGTTTACGCGCTCCCAGATTTTAGGGTAGATTTCCGGTATGTCCTTGTGGATGTCAATGAGGTAGTCCATGCAGTCGGTTAGTTTTCTGTAACCGCACTGTTCCACAAAACGGGGCAAGTAGGGCAGGTTGCACACGGTGACCATGATGGGTTGTTTGTCGAAGCCTTCCACCAGCAGGCCTTGTGGCTCGCGGCCCGAAAATCCGAACGGCCCGATAACGCGGTTCATGCCTTTTTCCCGGCCCCATTTTTCCACAGCGTCCAGCAGGGCATGGCACACTTCGTGGTCGTCGAAGCAGTCGAGGTGGGCAAAACGCACCGTTTTTTCCTGGTGCTCGCGGTTGTACGGGTGGTGGACGATGCCCATGATGCGCCCGCGGGGTTCGCCGTTTTTCAGAGCAAGAAACAGCGCCGTGTCGCAGTACGAGAACGATTTGTTTTTGACCGGGTCAAAAAACGCTTTTTGATCCGAGTACAGGGGCGGCATCCAGTTGGCGTGCCCGGCGTGGATGCGGGCAGGCAAGTGGATAAAGGTGTGCAGGTCTTTTGCCCCTTCGACAAGGCGGATGGATACGGACATCAGCAATCAAGTTAGGATGTGGTTTTTTGGGCTAAAAGTATGGCGCTCAATTACTCCGTAGAGGCGGCGCGTGTTTTCGTTTAAAAAATACAAACCCGTTTTTCGCGCCGATTTGCTCCATGTCGGGTTTCGAGAGCAGGTAGCCGGCGTGGTAGTTTTTGGTTACAATGTACACGTCCTTGTCCACCTGGCCTTCAATCAGCCAGTTTCGGTCGGAAGCGTTCGGGTTGGATTGCGGCATTGTGCGGGCGTAAAAATACTGGGCATACGACTTGTACCCATGGGTGGTGAAATACACGTCTTCGCCGGCTTTACTTTCGAAAAACTCGATGGCTGCCCGCTGGGAATAACCTTCGATGCGCTTGATGAAAAAGATGAGCGTCAGCAGTACAAATACCGCCGTGCCGCCGAACAAGATACGCCCCGCCTTCTCGCCCTGTCCCTTGCCGAACCACCGCAATGTCAGAATCAACACGGTGAGCAGGAGCAAACCGGGCAGAATTTCCAGTCCCGACCAATGCACGTCGGCATCCAGATTGGCCTGTGCAAACGGGTCTTTGAATAAGGGTTTGAGTATGTCGGCGTTCATGCCAAGGAACGGCAACGCTATGGTAGCCAGCACAAACAACCCGCCGACCACGGCCAGCAGAATTTTCATCCAGCGGGCGAACGTGATTTCGCCGCGCAGGATTTTATCGAGTACCAATGCCGCCAGAAAGGTGAGCGGGAAGTAGCACATGGAGGAGTAGTGCACGATCTTGGACTTGACGATGCTGAACAGGATGAGCACGACCCAGAACAGGTATTTCATCCAGCGGCGGAAATCCCGCCGGTGTTCATGCGCTTCATCGGGCAAGTGAAAAAATGCGCGCAGGGCAAAAATGGAGGCCGGGAAACAGCCCACCAGCAGCACCACAAAGTGGTAGCCCGGGAAACCGCCATGCCCGGCGTCGGGTGTGGAAAAGAGGCGGTACTGGTATTTGTTGAATTCGTAGATAAACCAGGGGCCGTTTTTCCAGGTATCCAGGCCGTACCAGGCCAGCATAACCAGAGTAGCGGCAGCGGTAAAAACCAGAAAATGCGGCACATGCACATAAAAACGCAGGCGTTTGGATACCCAGTACACCCCCATGGTGAGCACGGCAAGCAGGTAGGCCGTCTGGCCTTTGGTCAGGATGCCCATGCCGATGAAAAAGCCGCCGAGAAACAGGTAGTACCAGCGGTTTTGGCGCAATTCAATGCCCGGCATGGCATCTTTTTTCCAGTAGCCCAGGATAAAAAAATACAGCCCGAGAAAGATGAACAGGTTGAACCAGGGGTCAATAATGCCCGACTTGAAGTACAGAAACGGCAATACCGAACCGAAATATGCCGTAGCCCAGAGTGCGCCGAAACGGGCGTCGTACAGTTTTTTGCCGATCAGGTACACAACCACGAGCGTGGCTACCCCGCACAGCGCGTTGGGCAGGCGAGCGGCGAAGTCGCCTACGCCGAAAATTTTCATAGCCAGTACCTGAAGCCAAAAAAAGAAGGGCGGCTTTTCCCAGAACGGCTGGAAGTTGACGTGTACGCGCAGGTAGTCATCCAGCACGATCATCTCCCGGCTGATTTCCGCAAAGTTGATTTCGTCCCAGTCGAACAGATGTACCCCGCCGAGGAAGGGTACAAAAAACAAGGCCCCCAACAGGGCAAAAAATAACGCGTCGCGGTGTTTCATCCTGGATACTTCTGAAAAATCTGCTCAATGACTCCGGCCAGTTTCCGATCCTTGTCGGTCACGATATTCCCGGCGTCGTGGGTGCTGAGCCGGATTTCCACGGTGTTCCACACGTTGCTCCAGTTCGGGTGGTGGTTTTGCTTTTCGGCGTGCAGCGCCACCTCCGTCATAAATGCGAACGCTTCAGCAAAATCGCGAAACCTGAACGTGGCCTGCAAGCAGTTGTTTTCTTCCTTCCACATGGCGCATGTGCATTGTTGGGGCAAAAATAACGCGGCTTTGTCGGGCGGTCTCAACTTTTTTTGCCGGCGCCCGCCCTTGTAAAGTGTCACAGAGGCTCGCAGAGTTTGAGAGGACACAGAGTTTTTGTCATTCCGTAGGAAACCGTGTCAAGCATCGTGAGGTTGTGTCCCATTCATGCTTGTCAAAGTTGTACCCCGGCTCTTTGATGTTTTTTCTGCCGCGATTGGTGTTATTACCTATACCATACGGGCCTCTTTTGCCGGGCTTTCAGGTACTTAGCCCTGAAAGGGCGCTATCCTGCAAGGCAGGGTGCAGCCCTGCCTCCGATGAGCCGCCGTGGGTAAGCCCTGAAAGGGCGTAATAGCACACTCCGCACATCCTATTACGCCCTTTCAGGGCTTCCGATTCATATCCGGCCTTCTCACGCGGGGCCATGCCCCGCGTTGGCCGATGGCGCCCCTTCGGGGCTAAGTACCTGAAAGCCCTGCAGAAGAACTGTCCATACCGCAAATTTAAACACCAGGCACGTTGGGAAAAACGATTCATGAAACCGTAAAAAATGCCCAAGAGCCGGGGTACAACTTTGGATAAGTATTGCCAGGATACAACTTAACGATGCTCGACAAAACCGTCCGCTCTAAATTGGTAACAAAAACTCTGTGCGTTCTTAAACTCTGTGATTCTCTGTGACACACCTGCTCTACGAACACCCGGAATTTTTGCGACGCACCGTACCTTTGGAGCGCAGCAAAATCCGGGGAGAATGCGCCGGAAAATACCTAACCAAACACCCTTTTTTTATGCAAGACTTGTTGGAGCAGATCGAACGGAAATACCACCAGCTCGGCCAAAACCCGGAAACCTATTTGCAGGGACTCCTGCTGAGCAAACCCGTGAACTATTGGGAGTACATTCAGGTGGATACCCTGCTTTCCCTGCAAAAAACCCGCACCGACTTCAAGGACGAGACCATTTTCATCGTGTACCACCAGATCACCGAACTGGTGCTGAAACTGATCCGTCACGAACTGGAACAACTCACCACAGGCGACCTTCCCGACCCGGCAGTTTTTTCCGAAAAAATGCACCGACTTGTGCGGTATACCCGCCTGCTGAGCACCTCGTTCAGCATTATGAACCAGGGCATGCGCTACGAGGACTACAACCAGTTTCGCCTGGCCCTGGCGCCGGCCAGCGGATTCCAGTCGGCACAGTTCCGCTACATCGAATTGCATTGCACTCCGTTGGATCATTTGATTCCTCCGCACCGCCGCGACAAGGTGCCGGACAACTGTCCGCTTGAAGATCAATTCCAGTACCTGTACTGGCAGGATGCCGGCTACGACCGCGCCACCGGCGCCAAATCGCTCACCCTGCTCCAGTTTGAGGAGCGTTATCTGGAGTCGTTTGTGGCGCTGGCGCGCAAAATGCAAGCCGACAACCTGTCCGCACGCTACCTTGCACTGGAGCAGCAGGGCCGCAGCACCGACGATCTCCGATCGGTGCTCCGTACGTTCGACTACACGTTCAACGTCTCATGGCCGCTGGTGCACCTGCAAACAGCCCACACGTACCTCGGCGGCGGCCAACACGAAACGGCGGCCACCGGCGGAAGCCACTGGGAAAAATACCTGCACCCCAAGTTCCAGAAGCGCATCTTTTTCCCCAGCCTGTGGTCGGAGGAAGAACGGGCGGCATGGGGAGATGTGCATGGATAAAGAAAAAACGGGGTACACACATCTTTCTCCTGATCTTCAGGAGTTTAGCCCTGAAAGGGCGCTATCCTGCAAGGCAGGGTGCAGCCCTGCCCACAGCAGGGGTGCCTCAGGTAAGCCCTGAAGGGGCGGCATAGCACATCCCTTGCGGCGTATTACGCCCTTTCAGGGCTAAATTCCTGAAGATCAGGAGAAGGAAGTGTGCCTGCCGAAGGGAAAAACGGGGTGGCGGCGATACGCCACCACCCCGCTCAAATTCAGGCCAAATGGCCTATTCCACTTTCACCACTTTCCAGACGCCAACCCGACCATTTTCCAGCACCTGCAACACGTAGGCGCCTGCGGGCAAATGCACCGTTTCGAGGCGGGTTGTTTCGGTAAGTGCTGTTTGTTCGGCAAGCAGTTTGCCGTGCACATCCAGCAGGCGCAACTGCGAACCGGGCTGAACCGGGCGGTCGAACAACACGCTCAGGTGTGTGCCAAACGGATTGGGCTGCACGCGCACGCCGGGCAGCGTCGGTTCGTCGGTGCCGACACATACTTTCACGGCAACGGCAAGGGACACATCGTCGGGACAGTTATTGGCGCTCCAGGTGTAGGCGCCCGTGACGGTGCCTGCGCCGCTATTTTGCCAGAGCACTTCAACCTGGGAGGTGCCTTGCCCCTGCGAGATGGTGCCGTTTCCGGACACCGTCCACTGGAAATTGGCGACCGAGCCGGGCAGGCTGTACAGCATGGTGCCGCCCACACAGGCCGTGTCGGCGCCGGCAATGGCCACTGTCGGCGGTGTCGGTTCGCCGATCGTGACGGTAGCTGTAGCCGTGCAGCCGTTGGCGTCCGTGACGGTGAAGCCGCTTTGTCCGGCAGGCAGGTTCGTATTCTGGGCGCCCGTTTGACCATTTGACCACAAATAAGAGTAACCCGGTGTGCCGCCGCCTGCGATCATACTTGCCTGACCGTCGGTGCGACCCGGGCAGGTGACGTCGGCGCTGGTGCCGACGGCAGTAGCGAGTTGGTCGGGCTGATTAATCTGAATCGCCTCCGAAGTCGTACACCCGATCAGATCGGTGATGGTGACCGTGTAAATCCCGGCAGAAATGTTCGTCAGGTTTTGCGTGGTGCTGTTGTTCGACCAGGCGAAGGTGTAGTTCGGGCCGGTGGCTCCGGAAACGGAAAGCGACAGGGAACCGTCGTTGCCGCCATGGCACTTGATAGCTGTGGCCGAAACGACCACGTTCCAGTCGTCAAAAAATGTCGAAACAGCATTTTCATGCACTGCTGTGCATCCGGCAGCATCTGTCACCGTCACTGTGTATGGACCTTCCTGCACATTGATCAAAAACGCACCGGTTTCACCGTTTGACCACGCGTAGGTGTACCCGCCGCTGCCGCCGCTCACGAAGGAAAACACATTGCCCAGTACGGGAGTTACTCCCGGGCAGGTAGCCTGCTCAAAAGCCGTACTGGCCGATACAGGCGGTGGCGGCGTAATCACCGAGTTGGAAATCACCACGGTACAGCTGTTTGCATCGGTGGCGGTGACGGTGTACACACCCGGCGCTACATTGTCGAGGTTTTGGGTGGTTTCACTTGTGGACCACTCGAACGTGTAGTTGGGCGTACCGCCGGAAATATTCAGGGTGACGGTACCGACCTCGGTGGAGCAGGGTTCTGCCTCCCAAACGGCGCCGGCGAGTAGCGCTGCCGGCTGGCCAACAGTAGCCGTAGCGGTTTGCGAACAACCGACTGCATCCGTCACGGTGACGGTGTAAGTGCCCGCACCCAGATCGTTCACCGAAGCCGCGGTCTGACCACTGGACCATTTGTACGTGTAGTCGGGTGTGCCGCCGCCTGCATTCGCAGAAACGGAGCCGTCGGCATTGTCGAAACAGGATGCAGGGCTTGCTGAAGCGCTTGCCGTTAAGGTTGTGTTTTGGCCCACTGTTGCCGAAGCGGTCTGAGTGCAGCCGGAATTGTCGGTGATCGTGACGGTGTAGGTGCCGGATGCTACGGCGTCAAGGTTTTGGTCGGAGCTGCTGTTCGACCAATCGAAGGTATAGCCCGGGGCGCCGCCGCCCACGGTCAGTTGCACGGTGCCGTTGGTGGCGCCGGCGCAACCGGCTTCAGTGGTCGTGGTACTTGCCGTGATGGCAGCAGGCTCGCCCACAGTGACGCTTTCGCTGCGGGTACAGCCGTTGGTGTCGGTGATCGTGGCGGTGTACGTACCGGCGGGCAGGCTGCTGAGGGTTTCATTGGTATCCCCGTTCGACCAGGCAAATTCGTAGCCGGGCACGCCGCCCGAAACGGAAGACTGGATGCTGCCGCTTGATGCGCCGTTGCAGTCGGCGTCTGTGGCGGTCAGCGAGAAGTCAATTTCGGAAGGTTCGGTTACTTCGTCGGTGGCGATACCCTGGCAGCCGCTTCCGTCGGTGACGGTGGCGGTGAATGTACCGGCGGAAAGCCCGCTCACATTCCGGGTGGTTTCGCCGTTCGACCACTCGTAATTGTACGGCAACGTACCGCCGCTCACGTTGAGGTCAATAGCACCGTCGGCCTGCCCGAAACAGGACACGCTTGTTACCGCAGCGCCGATGCCGAGTTCATCCGGTTCGGTAATAGTGACCTCCGCCGTGGCGGTGCAGCCTTGCGCATCGGAAACCGTAACGGAGTATGTACCCGGCCCCAGGTCGCTCAGGTTTTGGGTGGTTGCATTATTCGACCACAGGTACGTCAGACCGGTGCCGCCGGTTATGGTCAGCACAGCAGTACCGTTTGCATCGCCATTGCAGGTAACCTGCGTAGAAGAAGCATCCACGAAAAAGGGATCCGTACCGAAGGTAGCCGATGCCCCGATACCGATACTTTGGTTGTAGTACGAGCCGGTGGGCACATTTTCCAGTTTGATGGTGCGCACCATGTAGTAGTTTTCGCCATCCACCGGGAACGAATCCACAAACGAGGTGGCCGGAGCATCCACGCCGCCGATCAGTTGGTAGGCGCTGTCGGGGTGGGGCGCCCAGTACACGAGGTAGCCGAACTGGCCGTCGGGTGAGGCGTCCCAGGTGAGGCCGATTGTTTCGCAGGAGGCCGTGGCCACGGCGTTTTGAGCCGGGCGTACGGCGTGGGCGCGCAGAGTAGGGTCGCCCAGAAGTCCGACATGAATCAGTTCGTCGTCGGCAGTGCTGGGCGGATACACGCGGGCATTGCCGAGGAAACTGTTGAGCCACACCCAATAGGTGCTGGTCATAATCGGCTCGCCGAGACCCATGTGGTGGAAATGCCAGTTGGGGCGACCGGCCCAGGTACAGGTCAGAATACCGCCCTTGGAGGCCAGTGCGCTGGGTATGAGCGGATTGTTTTCAAAATCCCAGTCGCCGAAATAACTGCCGAACAGCATAGAAAAGACCACATTGACGCTGTCGGTCTGGAAATTGGTCGAAGTAGCTACACCGGCTGCACTGGTATAGCCGCCTGAGCCACATCCGTATCCCACCAGAAAACTCTGGTTTTTAGTGTTAGTAATGAAATCACCTTGCACAACGGAGTTGGCCCCCGTCAGGGCGTAGCCGTTCCGGTAGCCGTTCTGGGCGAATGCTTCGCCGTTGAAAAAACCGAAGTTGTCGTCTATAATCGTCTGGTTCGAGGGTTTGTAATCGCCCGCGCGGAACGCGTGATTTTTGTTCAGATACCGGCGGTAGAGTTCGGTTTGGGAGACATCCCAGCCGGCGGTCAGGTTGGAAAAGTCTACGCGGCTGACCACGATTTCGGGCAGGGAGGGCGTCTGGCTTTGGTCAAACTTGCCGTCGCCGGGCACATTCCGGTTGGCGGCACGGGCGGCGCCGTTGTTGTTCACGGTGTTGTCGGTCCAGCCGGCTTCGTCCATGTCGCCGTAGTAGTAGTCGGTCGGCCAGGCGCCGAGGTGGTCGGGAGCGTGTCCGTCGGGAGCGATTTCGCCGGAATACGGTACGGGTATATTGCCGAAGAGGAAGGCGGCGACCGTATTGCCCGGATCGCTTTCGTAGTCGGTTCGGATGATGTTTTTCACCGCGCCCACAGTACTGGTCGCCACATTGATGTCGTGACGGAGCACCTGCCAGCCGTCGCCGCGCAGGTCCTGCACATAGCGGTTGAGTTCGGAAGCAAGCGGGGCCGAGAGCGCATCGTCCACCACAAGTATGATTTTCCCCCGGTACAGGTTCGGTTGGAGGCCGATGCCGGCGTAAACTAAGCCGATGCGCTGCGTGGGTGCGTTGGTCGTAACTTTCACTACAATGTACTCAAACCCGACGCCCACGACAACACTGTTGTCGGTGAACGTAGTGGCGCCGCCGGGCAATGCCAGAAAACTCCAGGCAGTCTCGTTGATGAGTTTTCTGCCGATAAAGGTCTGTGTGGCGCCGGTTATTGCCGGGAAGGAAAGCGTAATGGAAGCCGGGCTGGCATTGGTGGTGACGGTAATCGGTACCACCATGTCGGACGGGGTTTGGGCGTGTAGTGCCGAGGCCCAAATTAGCCCCGATGCAAACAGGAGGAGGAGGAAGAGTTTTTTCATACAAGCGGATATTAAGTGAAAAAAACGGTGCGAAATCCAATAGGTAATTGGTCTCTCGGGCTTGAGATCCTCTTGCTCTGTTTAGCCGGCGCCTTTATACTGAGGCCTTCCAGGTTTTCAAAACATGGAAGGTCTGTAACTACGACCGCAATCGCCCCTTGTACCAGTACATAATCAGCAAAAAGCCGAACAAGGCCCCGCCGAGGTGGGCAAAATGCGCCACACCTGTAGAATACCCCCGCACGCCGTAGAACAGTTCCAGTACGGCCATGATCAGGACGAAGTACTTGGCCTTCATGGCTACGGGCGGGAATAGCAAACGTATGACTTGATTGGGAAACAAATACGCGAATGCCACATAGATGCCGAAAATAGCGCCCGAAGCGCCGAGCATGGCGCCGTTCCAACTGCGCGGGTCAATGCCGGCCTGCTCCAGTTCCCACCATTGTACGCCGAAGTGAAGTGCCAAGGCACCGAAACCGCAAAACAGGTAATAAAACAAAAAGCGCCGGTGGCCCCAGGTCATTTCCACCATGGGGCCGAAAAAAAACAAAGCCAGCATGTTGAACGCCAGGTGCCCCAGGTCGCCGTGCATGAACATGTGCGTCACGAGTTGAAAGGGCCGGAAATGCTCTGAGCCGGGGAGGTATGCGGCCAAATACAGGCGCCCCAAGTTCGTATATTCTCTCGCGTCTGGATTCCAGGACGCCGTGCCCAGGATTGCATACGACCCGATGAACATCAGCACATTCAGGATAATCAGGTGCCGGACGACTCCGGTGAAGGGTTGGTAAAACTGAAAGTTCATAGTTGACAGAATGCGTATTGGCCTGATGGGGAGGGCAAGGTACGTCGGCCTGCCCTCAACCGGCAAATCGTTTTTGCAATTCGTCCAGTTCGAAAGTAATGAAGCAGGTACGGCCCGATGGGCTGCGATACGGCGAAGTGCAGGCGAAAAGTTGGTCAATTAAATCCTGCATTTCCAGGGCGTTCAGCGGTTGCCCGCGTTTGAGTGAGGCACTTCGGGCCATAGCGCGGGCGAGGTTTTCGGAGGTGCCGAGTTCGAGTTCGAGGTTGTTTTTGTACTGGGTCAATAAACGTTCGAGCAGAATTTCCTCTGTTTGGCCGGCGCCCATATCGGAAGGGGTGCCGTGGATGATGAACGTATCGCCGCCGAATTCAGCCACGTCGAAACCAAGGCGGTTGACTTCCGGCAAAATGGCGCGCAGCAAGGCGGCATCTGCCGGTGGCAGTTCGATGTTTTTGGGGAACAGTGCCTGCTGGGTAGCCACGGGTTGTTGGCGCAGCGCTTCGAGGTAGCGTTCGTACAGGATGCGCTCGCTGGCAGCCTGCTGGTCAATCAGCAAAAAACCCGACTTGATCTGGCTCACGATGTACTGCCCGTGAATCTGGTACGGCTCTTTCTGGCCTTTGGAAAAGGTGCCGCTTTCGTCGTCCAATGCTGCCGGTTCGGCGCCGGAACGGATATCTGCCGGCACCTCTGCGGACGCCTCGGAGGGCAGAATGGCAGGCTGCGTTTCGGATTGTTCGGGGGGGGCGGATGCGCGGGAGTCCAACAATTCGAGGCCTTCGTAGAGCCGTTGCCAGTTGCGCAGGTTTTCGTCGGCGAGGCGGTCGGGAGGACGGGAGGGGTAGTCGCGCACGGCGCCGGAGCGCTGACCGGAGGCGGGGCGCAACTGCGGCGAGGGGGTCGGGCTGGACTGAAAGGCCGGTTCCTGCTCGAAGTCGAGGGTAGGCGTGACGCTGTAGGCGCCCAACGCATGGCGCACCGTGACTTTCAGGTAGTTGTACACCAATTTTTCGTCGTCGAACTTGATCTCCTGCTTGGTTGGATGCACGTTGATGTCAATCCGGCCGGGTGCGATTTCCAAAAAAAGCACGTATAACGGGTAAGTATCCGGCGGGAGCATTTCCTCGAAAGCGCCGACTACGGCGTGGTGCAGGTAACTGCTTTTGATGAAGCGCTTGTTGACGAAAAACAACTGCTCGCCCCGCGATTTTTTGAAATAATCGGGCTTGCCCACGAACCCGCTGATCTTGAGGATGTCGGTTTCTTCGTGCACCGGAACGAGTTTTTTATTGGCGGCTTCGCCGAAAATTTTGACAATGCGCTGCCGCAGGTTGCCCGGTGGCAGGTGAAACAATTCCTGGTCGTTGTGGTGCAGGGAAAAAAACAGGTCGGGGTGTGCGACGGCGATGCGCTGAAACTCGTCGAGCACGTGGCGCATTTCCACGGGGTCGCTTTTGAGAAAATTGCGGCGCGCCGGCACATTGAAAAACAGGTTTTTGACGGCGATGCTGGTGCCGACAGGCGCCTGACACGGCTCGTGTACTTTCACAATGGAATCTTCCACGAGCACGCGGGTGCCGAGTTCGTCCACGGCGCGGCGGGTACGTAGTTCTACCTGGGCCACGGCGGCGATAGAGGCCATGGCTTCGCCGCGGAAGCCCATTGTCTTGATTTCGAACAGGTCGCGGGCTTCGCGGATTTTGGAGGTGGCGTGCCGTTCGAAGCACATACGCGCGTCGGTTTCCGACATGCCGCAGCCGTCGTCCACCACCTGCACGAGTGCTTTGCCGGCATCGCGGAGAATTAGTTTTATTTGAGTGGCGCCGGCGTCAATTGCATTTTCCATCAGTTCCTTGACCACAGAGGAAGGGCGCTGCACCACTTCCCCTGCAGCAATCTGATTGGCGACGTTTTCGGGCAACAACTGGATTACGTTCGTCATACTCGGGCACCGTACCGGCCAAATGACTCCCTTGGCGTTGTGTTTGGGTTGAAGCGGTATCGGGTGTGCAAAGATAGGTCATTTTGTTTGTGCCGTTTGCGCACAGTTTTTACTTTTGCCGCTCTTTTTGACCTTACCTCAACTCGTTCGATAGCATGGAAAACATTTCCAACTCCCGCGGCAAAGGCTACTGCCTCCTGTACATCTTCATGGGCCTGTTCTTTTTCACGGCCTTGGTGCTGATGCTGTACAACCGCAATTTCATTCTGGATTTTCCGAAGTAAATGTGCTTTCTGCCGCGCCGGGCGCTCAATTTCGCCTTTTGTCTGCTATTGTGCGAATAAAACGCCTTTTGCCGGAAGCATCTGCGAACCAACCCTGTACATTTGGACATTCTTTAACCGGTAAGCCTTTTTACCCTGCATGTTCAAATGTACAATCGCCCTCGTCGGGGTGCTGCTCGGCGCCTGTCCGACCATTCTTTACGCCCAAAATATCAGTATCGCGTACCAGACTCCCGATTCGTTGGTCGTGTGTGCGGGCGATACGCTGACTGTACACATTTCGAACAACACTGCCCTGCCGGTGGCCGGCGCATTACTTGATCTCGAACTGCCAACCGGTCTGGAGTATTTGCCCGGCAGCGCCGGCGGCGCCACAGAATCCAACATTTCCAATCTGGAAAAACCGGTACTCGCCCTCCCGAACCTCGCTCCGGGCCAACCGGCGACGGTGCGGTTAATCCTGTCTGCCACCTGCGGATTAGTGGATTCCATAAACGCAGCCAAACTGTTTAGCGTGCTGCTGCGGGTGCGGGCCGGCGCTGTAGTGGAGCAGACAACGACCACCAAATTTCAGATACAAACCAGTCTGCTGGTCATCACACAAGTGGACAACAGTATACTTTCGGGCGAAAAAGGCGACGTGCTGACCCGCACCCTGCACGTGCGCAACACCCGCCTCGGCCCGGTGCGGCACTTGTTCCTGCGCGACGCACACAGTGGCGGTATTCAAATCCATGTAGCCGGGGCGGTAACCGAGCAAAACGATCCGACCCTGTACACTGCTTACTTCGACGGCACATTTTTCAGCCAGTTCGGCAACGGCGACGCCTTGCTGGATTTCAACGAAACGGTGCTCATCAAGCAGGAAATCGAAATTACGGACTGCGGGTTTCCGGTCTACAACTGCCGCTCGAACATCGCCGCACTGTGGAGTTGCGCGCCTGCCGACGCTCTTTGTCAGGGCGACAGCACCTTTGCCGACGTGCAGGTGTCGGAGTCCACGTTCCAGCCGAACCTGACGTTCCAGACCCACTACGCCTTGCCCTGGGATCACTGCGCCGAGTTGCCGCACCAGATGCGCATGCGCATCGTGAACCAGGGGCCGGCCCCGGCCACCAACCTCGTTCTGCAAATCAATTCGGAAGCGCCCGGCGGCTTGGGCATGGACAAAAACTCGTTCCGCCTGAGCCAAAACGGCCAGGTGTCGCCACTGCCGGCCAACCTGACTACCGATTTCCCCATGGAAGCCTGCGGCGACACTGCCTCGGGTTTTGTCACGCTTTTCATGCCCGAAATTGCGGGGCACGACACCGTGGACATTTCCTTCGACGCCTACTACTGCATACCGTATTGCACGCAGATCATGCCCAAACTCCGCCTGAACTATTTTTACAACAAACCCTGCCCGCCTTCGGGATTCGTGGTGGCCGATACCGTGACCTTCGAAGCCAAAACCGGCGATTACCTCACCGGGGTGGTGCAGTATGGGTTCAGTGAGTGCCTGCGCGACGGGGAAAAGTACTCGTTCACGTTCCGGCTGAATTCGACCCGCTTTTTGACCGACACCGGTTATTTGTTTGTCAAAATGGACCTGCCGCGGGGGCTGGAGTGGTCGCCCGATTGTCCGCCGCTGATGAGCGGGAAAGCCCCTGTGGTGCAGAGCATCACGCCCATGGTCACGACTTTTCCGGTGAACCGGGTGCTGCTG
Source organism: Saprospiraceae bacterium (assembly GCA_016787285.1). Taxonomy (GTDB): domain Bacteria; phylum Bacteroidota; class Bacteroidia; order Chitinophagales; family Saprospiraceae; genus M3007. Next base: position 54,715 of record JAEUUV010000055.1, read on the forward strand.
GCTTTTGAACTGCCGCTGGGCAATGCGTTTTCGCCCCTGAATTTTTGTCTGAAAAATACCTGTCAGGACAGCGCCTCCTACATCAGCGTATCCGGCGGCAGCCCTACGCCCGGTGTGGATTTTTTCGGATATACCCCCGAATTTTGTTTTAACTGCGGCTACGAGCCGAAAATGTCGGCGGTTTTTTCCCAAACTCTGAATGTAGACCTGGACTGTGCCTGGGGCACCTGCGATAGTTTTCAGTTGCAAACCGAATGTATTTGCAGCGTGGATACTATCGGGCCTAATGATACTTTTCCGCTGATTGATACCACGTTTACGGGTTGCCGGGTACTGAAAAACCGCCACGAGGCCTATCGCCTGAATTACGATTTGCCCGACAACAACGACGACCGGCGGGCCGATGCCACCGGCTCTATTGACTTCGACAAAGTGCGCCGCGACCGCTTTCTGCCGGGCGATACTGTGCGGAATATTTTCAATACCCGGGTAGAATGTGGCGACACGATCAAGTCCCTGTTTTACCAGGTTTTTACCGAAATTGTTGCCAGCGACTTCGGGTATGCAGGCACAAACGACACCTTCAACATAGGCCCCAACCAGACCGATGCTGCGCGGTTTTACTTTACCGACCTGAAATACCTCGAAGTGGCCGAAGCCGTGTTCACTGTGTGGGATTCCAGTGCCAACGCGGTGTATTCCTGCCCGGTTGCTTCTTTTTCCCCGAGGGGCGGGCGGTATGGCCAGATCGGCTTGGTGAACACCAAGCCCGTGCAGGTGGTGGACGAACTCACCAGCGCCAACTTCCCGTTTTACATCCGCATGGATTCCCTGCGGGCCAATGGCTGTGTGCCGCCGGACTTTATCCTGCGTGCCGGTGATTCGGTGGAATTACGGGTTGACCTGAAACTCGGCGTCAATTACAACCCGAAAAGCAAAACCAGTTCGCCGCCGCTCATCAACTTCGAGATGGGCTACAATGCCAACCGCTCGTACCGGCCGTTCAATTACCGCAGCCTCGACACCCTGATGATGCAGTTTTCGGGGTATGTGGATTCGTTCAGTCACGCCACCTTCGGCATACGCCCCTGCGAACCCTCGCAGCAGGTGACGCCGTTCGCCTACGACATCCGCATCGCGCGCGAAAACCTGTTCCCATTCGAGGTTCGGCCACTGTCGAAAATCACGAACTACGACCTCGTGATGAACCCGCCCGGCTTAGTGCCCCAGTCGGCGACGCTGCTGTTTCTGAACCGGCAAAAAAACACCCCGCTGCTCCAGAATGTGCCGCTGCCATTCTCCCTTGTGCCCGACTCGATGGTGCATGTGGATTTGTCGCCGGCCTACGCCGAACCGATTGACGAGGGGTACGGACTGCGCACCCGGCTGGTATTCGACCCCAGTTGCCGCTTCACGCAGCCGGATTCGTCGGCGGCCTGGGTGACGGTGGAATTTCCCAAGTGCATGGCCATGCCCGACTCGTTTACGCACATTGTGGAAAACAAACTCGGCTTTTACAGCAACCACCCGAAAGACACCATCACCACGACCGAACCCGTGCTGAATTTCCCCACCGGCGCCGTATCGGCAGACCTGATCCTGCGCAACCTGGCTCCGGCGGCAGCACCCAACTACTGGATTCAATTGGTCAACCCGGAGGGCGGCCTGACCAACCCAAGCATTACCATCCTGAACACCGGCGCCGTTATCACGCCGGCCAACGGCCTGTTTCAACTCGGCACATTGCCGGTAAACGGCAAGCAGGATTTGCGCATTTCGGCGCTCAACACCACCTGCGACCCACAGCGCCTGCTCGTGATTTACGGCTGGAATTGCCTGCCCCTCGCGCAGCCGGAGGCGGATGTTTGCGCAAAAGATACCCTCGAAATTCTGCTCCGGCCCCGGAAGCCGGAAATCGAACTGGATCTGGAAAGCATGCCCCAGAGCGTGCCCCTGTGCGATACGTCCGACTACTTTGTTTTGGAAATTTCCAATGCCGATCTCGGTCACGCCTACAAGCCGATTGTGCATATCGAACTGCCGGCGGGTCTGCAACTTGTGTCCGGCTCCTGCGAAATGTCGTACCCGGCCGGCAGCGTCTATGTGTCCATTCCCGACCCGATGGATGCGGGCAACGGGCAATTGGAGTGGAACCTGGCGGCGATTCAGGGCGCGATAGCCGCTGCCGGTTTGCAGGGTGTGAATGCCATACCGCAAAACGCCTTGCGCATCCGGTTCCGGGTGGCCGCCGAATGCGGGGCGGTGTCGAGCGCCCAGTTGATATTCGGTGCGCGGGCCGAGTGGTACTGCGGCAAGCCCACCAACAGCCTGCGAAAAGCAAGCCCCCCGAT
>JAEUUV010000091.1 GCA_016787285.1 Saprospiraceae bacterium
TCGGCAGCCAGCGAGGTGTAAAACACCTCGAGCAGGTTGTTTTCTTCCAGTGCGTCCAGCACTTCGTGGCAGTACTGGCGATGAAAATTGCTGACAAAAACCATCAGAATTGATTCGATTGATTCGATTGACCCGATTGATTCGATTGTCGGATGTAACCGGATTCCACCATGCTCAGGGCCAGCGGGATGAAAACCAGGTTGTACACATTGAAAATGCTGTGGGTAAACAGGGAGATAATGCCCCCGAATATGATTTTATAAAAGACCGGGATGTGCAGTTGGTTCAGGAAATAAACCAGCAGCAGCATGCGCAACACCAGCAGGATGTAGCCGCCCTCCAGCACGATGCGCTCCGGTTCTTCTTCAAAACCGCCGTAGCGTTTGATGTAATACGATTCGCCCCAGATGATGCGTGCGCCCTGATAGGTGGCGCCGAGACCCGTACCCAGCAGCGGGTAATCGCCCTTGTAGTCCACGATTTCGGTGACTACGCCATAGGTTCGGCGCCCAAATTCCTCGTCGCGGATACCGTCATCAATGCGGGACAGAAAATTGCTCCAGGCTTCCTGTACAAACGCACTTTTTTGATATGACCCGGCTACCGCAAGCGCGCCGATAAGCAACGCAGCAAAGACCTTTAGGAAAGACAACTGTTTCAGTACTCCCCAGAACATCAGTCCGCCAAACAGGACGGTGAACGCCAACGCCGAACGCGCGCCGGAAATCAGGCTGGCAAAAACCGTCAGGGCGGTCAGTACCACTAAGAGCCGAAGCGGGCGTTTCTGCAGTGCCAGGCTCCAGAGCCAAAGGTTGACGAAAACCAGCCACGACGTAAACCCGGCCACATAACTGAACGTGCCCGTCACCCGTGCGCGCTCGCCCACGTAGGCGATGCTGGTGGCGGTGTCGGAAGCGTATCGGTTGATCAAGTGTGTGCGCGGGAGGCTGTACTGTAAAATGCCGAGCGTGATTTCGACGGCAAAAAGTACCAGCAACAGTCCGAAGAGTTTTTCCCAGTCGTACAACCGAGGGTTTTCCAAATAATGGAAAGCCATGAGCCAAAACCCCAAATGCAGCAATATGCCGAAAGCCCCGTGGTAAATGGACTGGTTCAGCGGATTGAAGGCCATAAGAGCCAGCACGGCTCCGAACAGGAGCAGCACCGGAGCATACTGTTTTTTGGAACCCGGCGCCGCGAGGTAAAAAATCCAGGGCATGACCACGTGCCCCAGGAGCAGGGCATTGCTGACCGGGCCGCCGGGGAATACCCATTTGCGGAGGGCGCCGGCCAAAATGGTATACACGAGCACAAAGCCCAGCAGGCGTGTGTTCAATCGCCGCCGCCGAGTGAAGGCGTCACCGTTCAGCCCAGGATTTTGGGTCGCGATGGGTGTGGAAAATTGCAAGGATGTAAATTGTTTCACCGGATACTTCGTAAATCAGAACCCGGGTTACATTTTTACACACAACGACAAAATCTGTACATATTCCTGCGCTACCGCCGCCCGCTCGTGTCGGCGCAAATGTGCAGCCAACTTATCCGGCTCGGGCAGGTATTTCACGGTTTTTTCGAGTGCCATTTTCAGGCGGAGCGCCAGCGCCCGCACGTCGCCGTTTGGGAACGTCAATCCGAAATCGCCGAGTGCTTCGGGCAGCCCGCCTTCCTGAGAGCCGACGACAATGCAGCCACAAGCCAGGCCCTCCAGTGCCACGATGCCGAAGGGTTCGGCCCATACCGAGGGCACTGCCATGTACCGGTGTTCGTTCAGCAGTTTTGCGAGTTCGGCGCCTTTTTTCAGCCCTGAAAATACCACTTGTTCCTCCAATCCGAGTGCGCGGGTTTGCCGGCGCAGGGCTTCCTCCTCCGGACCGATGCCGACGATGCTGAGTCCGGGCCGGTGGCCGTCGTCGCGCAGCATGGCCAGCGCCGAGAGTAGCAGATCGGCGCCTTTGTCCGATACCAACCGACTCACAAAAACTATGTCGCGTTTGCGAAAAACCCAGGCTTCGGTGCTGCGAAAAACCGCGTCGTTGTACGGATTGGGCACCGTTACCGCTCCGGCAAACTGCCTGCTCATGTAGCCACTGCACCCAATGTTTTGCGCAGCCAGGCGCCGGGCTACCCAGGCCTTGAGCCGTCCGCGCCAATCATCGGTGTTCGGCGTCTGGTGCGACACCACCAACGGGCGCCCCGAAAACAGCCACGGCAGCAGGCCTTTCAGGCTGACATTGAACATCAACACCACGTCGGCGCAGCGCATGACTGCAATTTGTCGAAAAAATCCCGGACGTCGCAACACCCGGAACGGGAACGCATCGGGCGCGTCGGCAGGGGTTAGGGTGATTACCGTAGTCGGGTGCCCAAGCCGCTCAAATTCGGTGCTCAGGTCGAGCACGACGTTTTCCAGTCCACCGGTGAGCGGGTGAAAGTTGGGAGAAAATACGGCGATTTTCATTGTGCAGGTTGTTGAAACAACACCCCGAAATTGAACGAAAACAGCGGGCCGCCGAAGCGGATTTCCGTGTGCAGCAGCGGCAGAGTGTCGCGGTTGCTGTAAAAAAAATCGAGCAGGTGCAAGCCGTTTTCCTGAAGCATACGCTCCAGGTCAATTTTCAAAACCGGAGTGATATGCGCCGGGTACGATGGCGCCTGAAACGCGCGGTGTTGGCCTTTGGTCAAAAACGTCAGCAGGCTGCTCAGGCTGTGGTTGTTCGGGGTGGACACGAACCCGCAGCCGCCCGGGCGCAGGATGCGGGTGATTTCCCGAAAAAAATGGCGCGGGTTTTCCAGATGCTCCACCACTTCGAGGGCCACGAGCAGGTCGGCGGTATTGTCGGTCAAAGGCCAGATGCCGTTCAGGTCGGTTTCGTGAAACACAGCATTGGCCGGCAAATCTGCCGGGCGGAACGCGTCGAGGGCATGCACGTGCTCGAATCGCCCGGCCAGTATGCGGGTGAAATTACCCGCGCCTGCGCCGACATCCACGGCTACACCGGTATGGAGCGGCGCAGTGGACAATGCCCGCAGTGCCATGGCGTAGATGGCGTCATTGGACTGGCCGTCGGTTTGTTTGCCAAGGGTTTGCATGCTTGTGGCGCCGAACTCCGTTCGGCGATGTTATTATCGTTAGCGCTTCGTCGGACGAGAATAGGGTCACGAATTAGTCGTCGGATGCGTCAATAAATTCAAAAATTCCCCGGCAATGACCTCCCAGCGGAGATGCTCCTGATACAATATCTTGCCGTTCATCCGCAGTTTTTCCCGCAGGGCGGATTCGTTTTTTAACCGGAGAATCACCTCGTGCAGGGTTTCGGCATCGCCGTTTTCAGCCAGCCAAATGTTTTCCCCGTGCCGGAGCGGCTCCCGGCTCATGTCGCCTCGTATGCCCACGACGGGCAGCCACGCTGCAAAGGCCGCCGCCAGCGAACCGCTTTTCAGGCTGGTGCCGCCTTCGCCGCCGGTCGTGACCGGGTCGGGCAACACGAACAGATCGGCGCACTGGAGGTGGGAGGCGAGTTCGGTGGGGGAGAGGTGGCCGGTGTATGCAACCCCACCCCCGGCCCCTCCCCCAAGGGAGAGGGGAGACGCGACAGCCCAATCAGAGTACACGTCGGTGTACTCTACGTCTCCCCTCCCCTCCGGGGGAGGGGCCGGGGGTGGGGTTGCGCCACACACCAGCAGCCCTACCCCTTCTTCCCGCAGTCCCCCGACCGCCCGTTTCAGTGCCGAAATATCTCGTTTTCCGAAGGTAGCCACCACAAAAGAGGCGTCCGAGAGGTGCGTTTTTCGGATTTGCCGGCGGGCGATTTCGGATTGCGGTTCCACCACCACATTCGCGCCCACGGGTATTACCCGGATGTCGGAGTGAAATGGGGCCAGCATTTCCTGATAAAATTCATTGCTGGTGACCACGGTATCGGCATGGCGGCACAACCGCCGGGCAATATGCCGTTGCAAATTTCCGATGAGCCAGCCTTTCAGCCCGCCGGGGCGGATATGCACTTCGTGAAACATGACGCAGGTACGCACGCCGGCTCGGCGTATTTGGCGCAGCAGTTTGGGTAGAAAAAACGGCAGTCCGAGCGGGTCAAACCCGTAGGGTACGTACTGGAGTATGAACCTGTCGGGGCGGATTTTTTGCACCAGGTCCAAAACAACCGGGATCGTATCCGAACCCCAGCGCTCCACAACAGGCTGGACGGAAACGCCGGCGGGAGCGGAAATTTGCGGCTGTTTGCTACAAATGACATGCACCGGTTGTCCCTGCCGAGCCAGTTCGGCTGCGAGGAAAAACGAGTAGTCGCCCACGCCGTCAATGGTAGGCGGGAAACGGTCGGTGAGAAAAATGTGGGTCACAGGTACGCATGAAATTCATTCGGCGCGATCTGTTCCATTCGGTAGCCACAGGCGGCGAGCAGTTCGGGGGCCTGATGCGGCAGGATACCAAGTCGCTCCATGCGCGGCGGGTTGACTTCAAAAAAAACATGGCCGATTCGCTGTGCCTCCAACAACTTCCGGGCACCCTGCAAAACCAGGGTGTCGGCGCCCTCCACGTCTATTTTCAAGACGCTTATGCTGGAGTCGGGGAAGTGTCCGGCCCAGTAATCATCCAGCGTTACAGCCGGAACATGGATGGTGGCGCTGTCGTTTTGCCGGGCGATCCCGCCCCAGCCGGTTTGGCCGCCGGTATTTTCAAGCGCAAACGGCACGGTTCCGGTTTGGTTGCTCAGGGCATCCGTTACCACACTCATACGACCGGAAAGGTTGTTGCGGTTTATGTTGTACGACAACGGTTTCAGGTTGTCGGGAGCAGGCTCGAAAGCAATGCACCGGTTTTGGTTGTTTTGCGCCAGCCAAAGCAAGGAAAAGTACCCGTAGTTGGCGCCGGCATCCACCAGCATGCCCCCGGATTTGCCCAGACGGGTAATTTGGCGGCTCAGTACAAGTTCGTAAAATCCGTTCATCCGAATGGAGTCGTGGCCGACATCTCCAGGCTGGAGCCGCATGACGCAACCCGGCGCGAACGTCAGCCGGACTTCCTGCTCCGCGCTCGGCTGCCGGTCAAAATACCTGCCGAGTCGGGCCGTGATCTTTTCGCGAAGCCGGTAGGGGTAAATGTAGCGGCTAATCATTCGGCTAAAAATATCAGGTTGGGCGATTCGGCTTCGATGTAGAGCAGTTGTGCCAGGGTCGTTGCCCGGTACCCCATGCTGCCCAGAAGTTCAAGGATTTCCTCTTGTTGGGCTTCGTTGTTTTCTACGATCAGAACTGGTTTGCAACGCCGGATCGTTTCTATGCCACCCTTTAGCACCTCCAGTTCGTGGCCTTCTACGTCAATTTTTATCAGATCCACCGGGCCATTTCTGGCGAACGGCTGATCGTCGAGGCGCTCCAGCCGCACCTGAACCTGGGTAAATGCGTCGGCAAAAGGCAATTCCCGTTTGGCCAGACTGGCCCAGCCGATGATGGGGATGCCTTTGGCGATCGGCACATTCAGCATACTCATCCCGGCCTTGTCCGACAACCCGTAGTCAAAAAAACGGACGTTCTTTTTTTTGAAATGCCGAATATCAAAATCAACCTGCGAGTTTGCCTCGAACGCGTACACCTGCGCAAACCGCCGGGCCATTTTCCAGGCATAATAGCCGTGGTTCGTACCGATATCCACCGCGCAGTGGAACTTGTTGCAAATGGAAAACAAGTGCGTCAATTCCGGCTCCACCGTCTTGCTCCAGGCCCAGGAATAATACCGGAGCGGCAGGCGCCATCGGGCGGGCAAAAGGCCGCTTGTGCGGGCGATCAGCCAGGAGATTATGCGTTGCAAATTCACGAGATTGGTGGCTGATACCGGCTGAAGGAAACGTAAAACATGGCCGCGTTGAAGAGCAAAAAGAACGCGCTGTTGATGGACAAAAACAGGATGACATTGCCCATATCGGAAAAGTCCAGGGCATAAATCAGCACGGCCTGCAAGGGCAGCGCGATCGGAACGTAGAGCCGGTTCATCCGGATCCAGGCCCGCGCGGTGCAGATTTGGTACACCACGGCGGCGATTTGCCCAAGACTGGTCGCCAGCAAAAACGGCAGCAGGTAACCGGCCAGCCCGGTGTAGTTCGGCCCCAAAATCCACAAGAGGGAGGCCGGATGAATGCCCGCCCAAACCAGCACCGGTGCAACCAGCAACAGCGCCATGCCGATGGTCTTTCCCGATTTCGCCG
>JAEUUV010000094.1 GCA_016787285.1 Saprospiraceae bacterium
TGGACGGCTACCGACAACTGCGGAAATTCAAAAACTGCCACCCAGGTTATTGTTGTTCAGGATATTACCAAGCCGGTTTTTGTCACTTTCCCTGCAGACCAGACCGTGGAATGCGACAATATCCCTTCGGTTGGTACTCCAACGGCAAACGACAACTGCACCGCCAATGTCATCGTTTCCTTCAACGGGGAAACCCGGGAAAACGGCGTTTGTCCCGATACCTATGTGCTGAAACGCCAATGGACGATTGCCGATAATTGCGGAAACACGAACTCTGCCGTACAGCGTATTTCCGTGCGTGACCAGACGAAGCCGGTATTCACATTTGTTCCGGCTGATGCAACGGTGAGCTGCGAGGCGGTACCTGCCGTCGGCACACCTGTGGCAAACGACAACTGCACCGCCAACGTCATCGTCTCGTTCAATGGAGAATCCCGGATTGACGGTTCGTGCACAAATACCTACATACTCAAACGCCAGTGGACGGCTGCCGATGCCTGCGGAAACACGACTTCCGCCGTACAATCGCTGACGGTTCAGGACGTCAAACGCCCGGTGTTTACATTCTCGCCACCCGATGTGACGGTAGATTGTGAAAATGTTCCGGCAGTGGCGGTTCCGACGGCAGTGGACAACTGCGCCGCTACCGTGCAGATAGTTTACGAAGGTGAAACACGTACCAACGGCGCTTGCCCCGACACCTACACACTTCTGCGCCGCTGGACGGCTTCGGATTTTTGCGGCAATGTCCAATCGGTAGATCAGGTCATCACAGTACGCGACATCACCCGCCCGGCATATACGTTTGTACCGGCAGATGTTACCGTAGACTGTTCTGCAGTTCCGGCGGTCGGCACACCCACCGCTACGGATAACTGCGACGGCGCTGTCACCATCCACTACGACGGCGAAACTCGTGCGGATGGCTCCTGCCCCGACACGTACGTTTTGCAGCGCCGCTGGACGGCTACCGACAACTGCGGCAACGAAGAAAAAGCCCAGCAAAGCATTACGGTTCGGGACCTGGTCGCTCCGGCATTTACGTTTGTGCCGGCAGATATTACGGTGGCTTGCGATGCGGTGCCTGCCGCAGGGACTGCAACCGCCACCGACAACTGCGATGCGTCCGCCTCCATTGTTTACCTTGGGGAAACACGTACCAACGGGCCTTGCCCCAACACCTACGCGCTGACGCGTCGCTGGTCGGCCACCGACAACTGCGGGAATGTGGCTCAAAGCATTCAGATCATCACGGTTCAGGATGTGATAGCCCCACATTTCACTTTCGCCCCGGCAGATGTAACTGTTGACTGCCAGAATGTGCCTGCTGTCGGTTCGCCTGTTGCTACCGATAATTGCACGGCAAATGTCACCATTTCATATTTGGGCGAACAACGCACAAATGGCTCCTGCCCGGACAATTATGTGCTACTACGCCGTTGGACGGCTACCGACCAGTGCGGAAACAGCGTGGCCACCGAGCAAAAAATCACCGTTCGGGATGTAACATTGCCGGTATTCACATTTGTTCCCGGTGATCTTACGGTAGAATGTAATGCCGTACCTGCTGTCGGGCAACCGACTGCCTCGGATAATTGCGCGACCCCTGTTGTTGTTTTCAATGGTGAAACCCGCATAGACGGCGCCTGTACCGACAGTTACACCTTACAGCGCCGCTGGACTACCACGGATAACTGCGGTAATTCTGCCACCGCTTTGCAAACGATCAACGTACGCGATATCACGAGACCGGCCTTTACGTTTGTCCCTGCGGATGCCACCGTCAACTGCGAAGCCATTCCGGCCATCAGTACGCCGACAGCAACGGACAACTGCGACGCCAATGTGAGCATTTCGATCACGACGGAATTGCAAACCGGTACTAGTTGCGCCAGCGGTGGCGTACTGATCCGCCGCTGGACGGCAGTGGACAATTGTGGCAACACCGCCATGGCCGAACAACGCCTGACGGTTCAGGATACCACCAAACCCGTTTTTGTTTTTGTACCGGCTGATTTGACGGTAAGTTGCGCCGCTGTTCCTACAGTTGACCAGCCGACAGCCTCGGATAACTGCACCGCGAATGTCTCGATCACCTACGACGGCGAACTGCGGGAAAACGGCGCGTGCCCCGACACGTACATCCTCAAGCGCCGGTGGACGGCTACGGATATTTGCGGAAATGTCTGCACAACTGAACAGGTTGTAACCGTGCGAGATACTGAAAAACCGGCTTTCACCTTTGTGCCGGCGCATGTGATTGTATCCTGTGAGTCGGTGCCTGCAGTTGAATCGCCGCAAGCGACAGACAATTGCGATGCTTCCGTATCCATCGTGTTCGACGGCGAAACACGCACCGACGGCCCATGCCCGGATACGTATGTGCTGCTGCGCAAATGGACCGCTACGGACAATTGCGGAAACAGCGTTTTCGCCACACAAGCCGTAAGCGTGCGGGATATCACACCGCCGGTATTCACGGCTGTGCCTCAATCGGTCACGAGCAGTTGCGCGGATGTGCCGACGGTCGGAACTGCCACGGCTTCGGATAATTGCGACGGCAACGTGCAGGTTACCTACGATGGAGAAACCCGCCAAAACGGCGCTTGCCCCGACACGTACATCCTTACCCGCCGCTGGACGGCTACCGATAACTGCGGCAATACCGTATCCGCTGTGCAAACTATTTCGGTTCAAGACATTGTTCCTCCGGTTTTCACCTCGGTACCGGCGTCGGTAACGGTGAGTTGCGATGCAGTGCCCGCTGCCGGCATGCCTGCGGCATCGGACAATTGCGCCGCAGCGGTAACCCTGACCTACGAAGGCGAAACACGAACGAACGGCTCCTGCCCGGATACCTACCTGCTTACCCGGCGCTGGCGCGCTACGGACAACTGCGGAAACTCCACTACCGCCGAACAGGAAATAGTGGTTCGCGACATTGTGGCTCCGGTGTTTACACTCATCCCGGCAGATGCGGTCGTCGGGTGCGATGCCGTACCTGCACCGGCCGTACCGGTCGCTTCGGATAATTGCGATGCGGGTGTGGTCGTGACCTACAACGGCGAGACGACCGTTGGAAACAGCGTGAGCGGAACCTATCAACTTCAGCGCAAGTGGACAGCCGTGGATGCCTGCGGCAACTCTGCACAAATTGTACAAACACTCACGGTCAAGGATACAATTGCGCCGACAATCAACTGCCCGGCCAATATTCAGGTACCGGCTGATGGTGCAGTTTGTACGGCTAATGTGTCCTTTGCCTTGCCGTCCACATCCGACAACTGTACCACCTCACCTACCCTCGCAGGCACGGCGGTCAGCGGTTCCGCATTCCCGATCGGAACAACGAATGTAGTTTTCTCGTCTACCGACGCCAGCGGGAACACAACCACTTGCAATTTCGCCATCATGGTGGCCGACACAACCAATCCGGTGCTGGTCAACTGCCCTGCAGATTTCACGGTGACAACGCCCAACGGCGCATGTTCTACAACGGTCATCTGGGATGCGCCGGATGTGGTGGATGCCTGCGACAGTTATCCGATTGTGCCGCAACCCAATATTCAGCCATCCACCGTTTTCCAGACGGGCCTGACCACGGTGACGTATACCGCCCAGGACAGCACCGGCAACCTGATGAGTTGCAGTTTTGTGGTAACGGTTCAGGAAAATATACCGCCGTTGGTGGTCAATAATTGTCCGAACGACATCATGGTGTTTACCGGTAATTGTACGGCAGTTGTGAACTGGACGCCTCCGACATTTTCCGACAACTGTAGCACGGTTACGGTTTCCTCCAGCCACCAACCCGGCGACGTTTTTCAGGAGACGACTACTCAGGTCGTGTACACCGCCACAGATAGCTGGAGCAACACCACGACTTGCAGTTTCAATGTCACCGTGGTGGACACGATTGCCCCCACCTTCAGCGGCTGCCCGAAAGACACCGTCGTAAGTTCCGGCAATGACTGCTCGGTAGTGGTGAACTGGCAACTACCTGTGGCAACGGACAACTGTACGTCCAACCCGGTCGTATCTGCCTCGCCGATGCCCGGTGACGCCTACCCGGTTGGGCACACATACGTAACCGTACTCGTGGAAGACCCAAGCGGGAACAAAGACGTTTGCAAATTCAAAATAACCGTGATCGGGCCGCCCCTGGGTTTTGTGGATGCACCTTCCGACCAGTCTTTTGTGGGCTGTTCGGCAGTGGCCACCTGGACGCCCCCGGCAACTACCGGTGTTTGCGCCCCGGCGGTTGTACAATCAAACTACCAGCCCGGCGACACCTTCCCGGTTGGTGCCACGGAAGTGGTCTATACCGTAACCGATACGCTCGGATACACGTCCACGGTCAGTTTCACGATCAATGTAACGGAAAGTGTAGCCCCGGTTTTCAATTGCCCGGTATCCCCGGTTGTCGTGGATGTGAGCGGAGCCATAGTTTCCGATCCCGGGCAGTTTGTTTCGGCTGCAAAATCCATAGCCTCCTGCGACGGCGCCATTGTCGAATTTGCCCTTCCGAGTGCTACCGACAACTGCGCTACGCCGGTGGTGAATCAAATTGCAGGACAAACAACCGGTCAGATTTTCCCCGTAGGTGCACAGGTACTGGAGTTCAACACAGCCGACGATGCCGGAAATACTGCATTCTGTTCAGTTTCAGTTCAGGTTGTCCCCCTGAACCCCCTGGCCCCGCAGGTTAGCAACGAAATCGGCTGCGCCGGCGATGATATTGTTTTGTCCACTCCACTCATTCCGGGAGCGACATATACCTGGGATGGCCCCAAGCCGCCATATCCGAATAGCAACAAACTCCTGATTGAAAACCTTAGCCCCGCTGTGACCGGAATTTACACGGTACAAGCTTCCGTGAACGGCTGCCTCACCCCGATAGACTCGGCGCTGGTGCGTCAGGCCAAACTGCCTGATGCCGTAGATGACCTCGATTTTGAAGTCGAAACCAGCGCATTGCTGGAAAACTTCAACGTGCTGCTGAACGACAAATATGAAACCGACGACTTTGAAGTGACGCTCGTGGACACCCTTGTCGGGCTGATTCCTAACGGCGACGGCACGTTCACCTACCAGTCCGGCCCGACAAACGGTCGCGTAAACTTCATCTACCGCCTTTGCTCGAAGGCTTGCCCGGACCTCTGTGATGAAGCGGTGGTGACCATTACGATACGCGAAACCTTCTGCACCTACATTCCAAACGTCATTACCCCGAATGACGACGGAATCAACGACTTCCTTGAAATCCCGTGTCTGAACTCCGACCTCTACCCGCAAAACACGTTGATAATCTACAACCAGTGGGGCGACAAAGTGTACGAGGCAACGCCTTATGAAAATACTCCGGACAAGGCCTGGAAGGGCAACCTGAAAGGCAGAACCGGCGAGCCGCTTCCGGACGGCACCTATTTCTACTATTTCCGGCCCGATCCGACCAAAAAACCGCTCAGCGGCTTTGTTGAAATCTTCCGTTAAACGCTTAAACCACTTTGACTCATGTCGAAATTCTATATCATCGCCCTGACCATTTTTTTACCGCTGGCACTTGTCGCTCAGCAGGAGCACCGCTATACTCAGTTCATGTACAACAAACTGTCGTACAACCCGGCGTACGCAGGTATTCGGGGCGTTCCGACTATGACGGCCATGTACCGGGATCAATGGTTCAAACTGGATGGCGCGCCGCGTTCGGCCCAGATCAGCATGCACGCACCGGTATTTTCCAAACGCGTGGGCGTGGGCGGCGTGCTTTCGCACCACAGCATCGGTTTGCACCGCGATGTCCAGCTGGCTGCTTCGTACTCGTACAACGTGATCAGCGACGACGAATTTTCCCTGCGGGTCGGGGTGTCCGGCAGCCTGCGCGTGCTGAGTATTGATTTTTCAAAAGCCACCCCGTTGGTTGCCTACGACCCTTCGCTCGACGACAAGCGCATCAACGAAGCGTTCGCAAATTTTGGAGCGGGTGTTTACGCAACTTTTCAGGAACGCCTGTACGTCGGGTTCTCGGTGCCCAGGATTGTCCAGAACAATATCGGCCTGAACGCCGACCCGACCGTGACTACTGCCCGCGAATCGCAACATTTCTACGGCACCACCGGCGGTATTATTCCGATGGGAAAAAGCGTCAACCTCATGCCGGCGGTTTTGGTGAAATACGTCAAAAATGCACCGATTGATGTGGACGTGACGCTGAATGCGGAGTTCAACCGAATCATAACCACCGGGCTGTCGTACCGGGCTGGCGGCGACGGTTTGGGCGAATCCCTGGCATTGCTGGCCTACTGGCAAGTTGATCCCCGTTTTGGCGTGGGTGCGTCATACGACCTGACACTTTCAAAACTCAACACCTTTGCCGGCGGCTCTTTCGAACTGCTGGTGTATGCCGATCTGGTGAAACGGAAAAGAGGCATGTCGAACCCACGGTTTTTTATGTGAGTCCCCCCAAGCGTATTGACAATCAATGGCTTTTCCTAAAACTCATAATTCTGTCGCAACATTTCCGTTGCCCAATTGGCAAGTTCCTGCGGGGACTCCGATGTCCGGTTGATGAGCAAATAGATATTGGCTTGCTCCACTTGATAGTGGACAAAACGTTCCGGCGAAAAAAGGTTTTCCACGATGCGTTTGTACAAACGAAAACGCTTTGTGGGCTTGGTGACGTCATCTTTCTCCGATTCCAAAGGCGCGCCGGTGAAGCCAAAAGAAGCCCTTGGGTTTTCGTTGAGTTTGTAACGCATGATTTCAAGGCAAGTATTTATGACCACCGGTGCATCATAAAAGTTGGTCATCTGCTGGAATCGCTTGCTTGATTTGGATAGCGCGTTCCGGAAAAATTTGATTCCGAAAAAATCCCCTTCGTACTCTTCCAATAGCACAGCATACCGTTCGTTCCGTTTGCAGCGGAAGGCAAATCGGTGTAATCTGCGGTACGGCTCACCTTCCACTTTTTCGGACATCCGAAATATGAACGGGTACGACGTGTTGAACATTAGAAGCGGTAATCGTAGGCTTTCGTGCGATGCTCCCAAAGTTCTGCTTCGGTAACTGGCCTGAGTAAATCAGTTTGCGGTGCAGTGATGTCCAATTGTAATAAAGCCTGGCCAATGGCATCCCGTCGTTGGCGGATCAACAGAAGTATGTCATCCATGAGGCGAAGGATTCCGCGCAGGATCCAAGGTGCCCGAGTAATTATTTTATCAAAATTCCGGTCGCCGATAACCTCAAAAATAGTGTTTAGCCGGTCGTACTCGATCCGTATTTTTTTGTAATTGCTCAAGTCAACGTTGGTGGAGAGCAGTTTTTTCAATTTGCTTCGCTGACTCCGAAGGAACCACCACATAATTCCAACTGCAACAGGGACGACAAAAATGCCCACTACCCCCCCCGCAAAATGCCCTAAATTTCGCTGAATAGCCGAGTATGCATTGCGCATACCCACAAAAAAATCTGCGGTATCCTGACTGCGTTGAACGAATGGCGATATATCGGATGTGGCGTACATGGACTTATTCGGAAGGAAATTGCTGAAATTTTTGCGGCAAAACGAGACTGCAAAGGTAACTGGATTTGGGAATGGGGTGCAAGGGAGATTTTGGTGTCAAATTTTTT
The DNA here is from genome assembly GCA_016787285.1 of Saprospiraceae bacterium. Lineage (GTDB taxonomy): Bacteria > Bacteroidota > Bacteroidia > Chitinophagales > Saprospiraceae > M3007. The sequence continues at coordinate 7,630 of JAEUUV010000094.1, forward strand.
TTCATATCGTATTGTTATTGTGTGAGTTAATTCACCATTACCTGTACTTTTCCCATCACCCCCTCCCCGCTTACCGTTACCGTCACTTTCCCCCTTTGCCCGGACTTCGTCCGCAGCACCAGCATTGCTTTCCCGAAAAACGCCTGCACGGAGTCGGACTGAAACGACGCGTACGAACGCGGGTTGCCGTTGTCCACAGCGGCTATTTCGGCGGGGCCGTCCACCGAGAAACGGATGGTGTTATCGGCCAGGGGACACAGGTTTCCGTCCCGATCCAGGATTTCCACGGTGACGAAACACAGGTCTTCGCCGTCGGCACGAAGGGTATCGCGGTCGGGCGTCAGTCGGATGGATGCCGGCGCACCGGCAGTTTTCACCGCGGCCTCGCCGATGGGTTGGCCTTTGCGGTACGCCACCGCACGCAGGGATCCGGGAGCGTACGGCACGTTGTGCCACATCAGCCGGTAGCGCTCCAGGTTGTTGTCCGAATCAAGTTTTTTGCACTTTTTGCCCAGCGATTTGCCGTTCAGGAACAGTTCGGCGCAGTCGCCGTTGGTGTACACAAAAACGGGGACAGGCTTGCCTTCGCGACCGGACCAGTTCCAGTGTGGCAGGATATGTACAGTGGTTTCTTCGGGTTTCCATACACTTTTGTACAAGTAGTAGCGGTCTTTGGGCATACCTGCCAGATCGAAAATGCCGAAGTAGGAACTGCGGGCCAGGTCTTTGCGCGTCATGCCGCGCTCCTGAATGGCATAGTCGCCGTAGGGCGTCGGCTCGCCGAGGTAATCGAAGCCGGTCCAGACGAATTCGCCGGCCACAAACCGGTCTTCCTGTTGCCAGCGGAAATCATCTTCCGGCACCTCGGCCCAGGAAGGCGCATTCAAGTCGTAGGAACTAACCTGCACGGCATCGGTAAAATCTGTTTTTTTCGCGGGCAGCGGTAGTTCGTAAAAACCGCGCGTGCTGACGGTGCTGGCCGACTCGGTGATGATGACGGCTTTTTGCGGCGCCAATCGCCGGGCAAGATCGTAGCGGCGTCCGTAGTTGTAGGAAATCACGTCGTAGTAGTCGAAATGGCGCAACGCGGCGTTGTCCCGCTGGTCGCACACAAGAGTTACGGCACGCGACGGATCGTATTTCCGAAAAGCCTGCACCACGGCCAGCAACTTGTCGAAACCTCCGTTCACATTGCCTTGCACATCGCCGATTTCATTGCCGGCACTCCAGAGAAAAATGCAGGGGTGATTGCGGTCGCGTTGCACGAAATTGCGCACCTGCCGCTCGGCAAATTCGGCAAAATCGGCGCCGGGCAGGTAGTCTGCCTTGCCGTCGTACTTGTCGAACAGTTCGTCCAGCACGAGGAAGCCCATGCGGTCGCAGAGGTCGAGCAATTCGGGCGCCGGAGCGTTGTGGCTGGTGCGGACGGCATTGCAGCCCATGCCGCGCAGGAGTTCCAGTTGGCGCTCCTGGGCGCGGTAGTTGAACGCCGCGCCGAGTGCCCCGAAATCGTGGTGCAGGTTCACCCCTTTGAGTTGCAGGCGTTTGCCGTTCAGCAACATGCCGTCGTTGGCCGTGAATTCGATGGTGCGGATACCAAAAGTGGACAGGTACTCGTCGCAGATGACTCCGTTTTTGCGCAGCACGGTTTTCAGGGTGTACAACACAGGTTTGTCGGGCGACCACAGGCGCGGCTTCATCAGACGCAATTGCTGCTCGAAGAGGTGCGATTCCCCGGGTTTTATCGGGCAGCCCACCGAATCGGAGGCGAGTACATCGCCCCCGGCAGATACTACGAACTGCTGTACACCAACGGTTTCGCTGCGGTCGCCCGCGTTGTGTACGGTCGTGCGCACCTGTATGGCGGCCTGCTCCGGTCGAATCTCCGGGGTGGTGATTTGTGTGCCCCAGATACCAATGTGCACCGGGTCGGTCACGATCAGTTGTACCTTGCGGTACATACCCGCACCCGGGTACCAGCGGCTGTCGTGTCGGCGGGTATCGGCATATACGGCCAGCACGTTGTCGGCGCCGGGGCGCAGCAGGGAGGTGATGTCGAGGAAAAACGAATTGTAGCCGTAGTCCCAGGTTCCGGCAAGGCGCCCATTCAGGTACACTTTTGGAAATGCCATGACACCGTCGAACAGGGCGTACACGCGTTTGCCCGCCCAGGAGGCATCGGCGCGAAAAGTGTGGCGGTACCAGCCTTCGCCTTGCCAGGGCAGTTTGCCAGTTTCGGCGGAGCCTTCGGGGTTGAACGGCCCTGCTACAGCCCAGTCGTGCGGCACGCGCACGGTTTGCCAGGCGGCGGCATCAAATCCGGGCTCAGCCGCGTCGGAAGGGTTGCCCTTGGCAAATTTCCAGTTTTCGCCAAGGGGGATTGTCCGGCGCAGCGGGGATTGACCATGCAGGGGCAGTGCAAGCAAAAGAAGCGGAAGAGCGGTAAACTTCATAAGCAGCGACAGACTGTTGTTGAACGGGTTTACATGATTTTTTCAAATGATTTATGCGCGCTTTCAAAGCGGAAATCAACTTCATTCCAGGCTTTTTCTTTTTCCAAAACCACGAAAATGTGGCGATTCAACAAGTTTTTCGGGTTGATATTGATTCGCAACTGTTCGCCGTAAACGGCGCGTTTGACTGACTCCGAGGCTTTGTTTTTTTTCAAATTTTTGAAATATCGCAGGTATGAACTCAGCAGGATAAAGGGGTAAAAAAGCGGAAATAAAAACAGGGAGCCTTTGCTCAGCCGCACGTACCGGATGGTCTTGATTCGGAAGCCCGCAAGTTTGGCCAGTACGCGCAGTTTTTGCAACCCGATCAGGAAGATGTGCCCATAGTAAATTTCCGAGGTGATGGATCGGTCCGACATCCAGATATCATCCAGTTCATTCGGCGGCATTTGTTTGGCCGATTCGCTTTCAAAGAGCAAGTAACTCATCTTCGATGCCAGATTGGAACAGGAAGGTGTTGTGATGACCAACTCGCCCCGGGGTTTCAATACGCGGTTGAATTCCTGCAGGGCTTTCAGTTGATCGCTGAAATGTTCGATCCCTTCCTGGCAAATCAGCATATCCGCATGATTGTCCCCGACCGGAATGCCTTCCAGAATGTCGGCGCGTTTGCACGCAGTTCCGCTCAGCATAAAATACTCCGGAAAGAGATCGTAGGGTTCTGCGCGGGCGCCATATTCAAGCAATATTTCCGTAGTGGCCCCATTACCGGCCGGCACATCCAGTACAATTTTGTCTTTCAGACCGGCTTTGATACTGTCCAAATATTGCTTGACATGGTACTTCGGGCTTTTGGGGTTATTAATGTAGGAGTCAATCATGGGTATAAATTTAAATCGGCCTGTTCACAGACGGCGCCAAATGTACGGCTTTGGCGAGAGTATCCGTTCCCGGGCCGACTTGTGTGTTGGGTTGAAAACCCGGCCGGATGCTTTCCGGGATGGAAGGAATTTTTTGTCGTACGAATAATCCGGCAAGATTTGCCATTTTTGCCGCAGCCCGAACACGATGACGGCGACCTAACCATTTATCAGTCATAAAATACCAGCAGCCATGCCCAAGGAAATTTACGAGAAGACCCTGCAAACCTGGATCGAAGACGAAAAAGCGGCGCTCGAACTCATCGCCGTGGTCGGAAAACTGTGGTTCGACCACTCCATCGAGTTGGTTATTTTCCGCAACCAGATGGTGGATCGAAGCGCTTCCGAACTCCTGAACCTGCACCACTACGCCCGCGAAGTGGTGCGCCACCCGCTCTCGGTACACGACACGCTGGCACTGGCCAAGGCCATTTACGCCAACCACCTGGCGCCGTCCCGGCTCGATATCGGCCGCATCGGTGTGGAGTGGTTGGACGAAAAAGCGGCCTACGCCAACGAGTCGGATTTCATCGCCAAAAAACTGAAAGACTTCATCGGGGAGGACAAAATTCATCTCAAACCCAAAGACGTGGTGCTGTACGGCTTTGGCCGCATCGGCCGCATTGCCGCCCGCGAACTGATCACGCAGGCCGGCAAGGGCGAGCAACTGCGCCTTCGGGCCATTGTCACCCGCGACAAAAGCCCCGACGACATCATCAAACGCGCCGACCTGCTGCGCTCCGATTCCGTGCATGGGCATTTCCCGGGCACAGTGATTGCTGACGTCGAAAACAAATGCATCTGGGTGAACGGCCATAAGGTGGACATGATTTCGGCGGGTACGCCCGAAGAAATTGACTACACCGCTTACGGCATCGAAGACGCCCTGCTCATTGACAACACCGGCGTATGGCGCGATCGCGCCAATCTCAGCCGGCACCTGCAATCAAAAGGCGTGTCGAAAGTACTGCTCACGGCCCCCGGCAAAGGTGATATTCCCAACATTGTGCATGGCGTGAACAACCACAACGCGGATATCCAGGGCGAAGACATTTGGTCGGCGGCAAGTTGCACCACCAACGCCATTGTACCGGTACTGTCGGTCATCCACAAGGCACTCAGCATTGACAAAGGCCACATCGAAACGGTTCACTCCTACACCAACGACCAGAACCTGCTGGACAATTACCACAAAAAATACCGGCGCGGGCGTTCGGCGGCGCTCAACCTCGTCATCACCGAAACCGGCGCGGAAAGCGCTATTTCCAAGGTGATGCCCGAACTGTCGGGTAAATTTACCGGCAACGCCATCCGGGTGCCCACGCCCAACGTGTCGCTGGCCGTGCTGAACCTTCAGGTGCACAATGCCACCGACAAGGACTCCGTGAACGAAATCATGCGTCAGGCCGCTCTGAAAGGCAACCTTGTGGAGCAAATTCAGTACTCGTTTTCCAACGAACTGGTTTCCAGCGATCTGGTCGGCAATTCCACGTCTTCCATTTTCGATTCGCCGGCCACCATCGTATCCAAAGACGGCAAAGGCATTGTGCTCTACGTATGGTACGACAACGAGTACGGCTACACCCGTCAGGTGATCCGCTTTGCCAAGCAGTTGGCCGGGGTGATTCGTCTGCGTTACTATTGATACGGTGTAAAAACTCTCTGCCTCCTCCGTGCACGTACACACCATCGCTACTGCCTTCGCCGACCGTTTCGGCCCGGCGCCCGAAATCACCGTCCGGGCGCCGGGCCGCATCAATCTCATCGGCGAGCACACCGATTACAACGCCGGCTACGTACTGCCCGCCGCCATTGACAAAGCCATTTGGCTCTCGGCCGGTCGGCGTACCGATGGGCAATTTGCCTTTTATGCCGCCGATCTTGACGAGTTTTTCCTTTCGGAAAATTCCGAAACGGTTTTTCAGACCACACATACCTGGGCCAACTACCTGCTTGGCGTCATCAGCGAAGCCCGACGGGACGGGCGCCTGATCGGTGGCCTGAACGTGGCTTTCGGCGGCGACGTGCCGCTCGGCGCCGGATTGTCGTCGTCGGCAGCGCTGGAAAGTGGTACGTTGTTCGCGATCAACGAACTATACCAACTTGGCCTGCCCAAAATGGAGATTGTGCGGCTGGCGCAACGCGGCGAAAACAACTTTGTCGGTATGAAATGCGGCATCATGGACATGTTTGCGTCGGTCATGGGCCGGGCCGACAGTGTGGTTCGCCTCGACTGCCGCAGCCTCGATTTCGAATATTTCCCTTTCCACGCACCGGGGTACAGCCTTGTGCTGTTCGATTCCGGAGTAAAACACAGCCTCGTAGATTCGGAATACAATACCCGTCGGCAGGAATGTGAAGCCGGTGTGGCGGCATTGCGCGCGCACCATCGTCCGACGAGTTCGTCGTCGGACGAGTTTTCGAGCCTCCGCGACGTGTCGCCCGAACTTTTGTTCCGGCACCGGGATGCCCTCGACCCCGTGGTATTCCGGCGCTGCAAATTCGTGGTGGAAGAAATCGCCCGCGTGGAGGCCGCCTGCCTGGCGCTACAAAACAGTGACTTTGTGCAATTCGGCCGGTTGATGTTCCAATGCCACGACGGACTCAACCGGGAGTACGAGGTTTGTGTACCCGAAACCAACTTTCTCGTGGAGCAGGCGCGCGCCAATCCGGCCGTGTCCGGTTCCCGGCAAATGGGCGGTGGCTTTGGCGGCTGTACGATCAATCTGGTGAAAACGGAGGCTTTGGATGCCTTTTCCGAAACTACCGCTGTCGCGTACCGGCAGTTTTTCGGTCTCGATCTGAACATTTATCCCGTGCGGCTGACCAACGGAACCGAAGTTGTTTGATTTATTGATCACACACATCACGCCATGCAACAGGATTTCCCCCACCGCCGCTACAACCCGCTCACCGACTCCTGGGTGCTGGTATCGCCGCATCGGGCCAAACGTCCGTGGCAGGGTCAAGTGGAAAATCTGCCGCCCGACACACGTCCTGCCTACGACCCGGGCTGCTACCTATGCCCCGGAAATACCCGCGCCAACGGCGAGCAAAATCCGGATTACGCGGGTGTTTTTGTGTTCGACAACGACTTCGCAGCATTGCTGCCCTACGTTTCGGCTGACAGTACCGGCGACAGCGCGTTTTTCCGCGCCCGCCCGGAGCGCGGCCTTGCGCGGGTGATCTGTTTTTCGCCCCGGCACGACCTGACCATCCCGGAAATGGATACTGCTGCTATCCGGCAAGTAGTGGACGCCTGGGTGCAGGAATACTGCACGCTGGGCGCCAGGTCGTTCATCCGTTATGTGCAGATTTTTGAAAACAAAGGCGCCGTTATGGGCTGCTCCAACCCGCACCCGCACGGGCAAATCTGGGCGCAATCGAGCATTCCCGACGAACCGCTGAAAAAACAGCGGGCGCAGCGGAAGTACTGGAAAAGACACGGGCGCACGCTGCTCGCCGATTACCTGCAGGAAGAAGTGTCGAAAAACGAGCGTATCCTGTTTGAAAACGAGCACTTTGTGGCGCTTGTACCGTTCTGGGCGGTGTGGCCCTTCGAGGCGATGATCATCCCGAAGCGCCCCATGCCGCGCATCACCGACTTGATGGATGCCGAAAAAGACGCCCTCGCCGATGCTTACCGCCGCCTGACAATCCGCTACGACAACCTGTTCCAGACCTCCTTCCCTTACTCCGCCGGCATTCATCAGGCCCCCACCGACGGCAAGCCCCACCCCGAATGGCACTGGCATTTTGTGTTTTACCCACCTCTGCTGCGCTCGGCTACGGTGAAAAAATTCATGGTTGGCTACGAGATGCTCGCCAACCCGCAGCGGGATATTACGCCGGAAAAGGCGGCGGAAATGCTTCGAGGGTAGCCCTTACCCCTAAGGCTACGGACTCGTCTGACGAATTTTTCGTCTGACGAGTCCGTAGCCAAACAGGATATGTACTACATCGAGCGGCTACGCATTCATCCGACGACAAATTCGTCGGATGAGCCTTCATCAGTTGAACTTAACGGCCCTGCCCTACCCCACCATTTCCAAAAACCACTCTTTTTCGGTCAGTACAGGTTCTGTTTCAATTTGGTTTCGGAGTTTTTCGCGGGCCTGCCGGCTGTTGGGGTTCAGTTGGAGCAAGCGCCGTCCGTAGCGCACGATATTATTGTAGTTCGTTTTGTGGTACCCGATCACCCGTTGACGGCGGATGAAGGTCTGCATACTTTGCAGGTGCGCGTCAAGGGCATCCAGTTCGTCGGTTTCGTAGTAGATTTTCAGTTGCAGGGTTTTGGCGATCAGGTTATTGATGAGGTCTTTGTAGTCGGCTTGCTGGAGGTGCAGCAGCGCCGAGCGCATGTTTTGGCGCCCGTACTCCACCCGGGCAAGGTTGAGATGAAATGCCGCGTCGCGGTGTTTCTTTTCCAGAAACGGCGCATACTGCTGGATGAATTCTTCCGCCCAGTCGGCTTCCCCCACCTTGAGCGCAATGGCCGCGATGTTGTTGTAGGCAAAATGGGAAAGTTGTCCGTTTTCCAGCAGCAGATCGGCGCCGAGAGCAGATTTGTACAGGTCGAGCGCCTCGCGGAAATAATCAGGCTGCGACAAGTTGATTTTACGAATGCAAAAATTCAGGGCCAACAAGTGCAGGTTGCGTTGTTCGTCCACAGGCAGACGGCCAAGATTAGCCAGCAGGCGCGGCTTGAATTCCTGAAAATACGGCTCGCCTTCCACCTCCGTCAAAAACAGGTAGCAGTAAAAATACAAACCGACCGAGGGGATAGCCGGCAGATGTTCCGAACGGCGCACATGCTCCAGTACGGCATCCAGCAAGCCAAAATCGTAATTTGTGCTGTACACCACCTGGTGGCTGAGCGCAAAACACGCCTGCCGGAGTTTGTGCGCGATGAAAGCCGTATCGGTTTGGTCGGACAATTCCTGCCAGTTCAGGGCTTCGGTGCGGCGCCCCGCCGTCTGAAACTGGTAGAGTTCGTATTCAATCGCCACTTGCGCATCGAAGAATTCTGCATGACGGTACGGTTGTCCCGCCCAGTCGCCCCGGGCGGTATGCAGGCTTTGGCGAAAGTGCTTTTCGAGTCCGCGCTTGCGATACGCCGCTGCGAGACGGGTGTAGAAGTCCCCTTTTTGTTCAAATTTTTCAGTGTATACCAGGAAATGCTCCACATGGCCCATCAACTCGGTCATCACCACGCGCAGGGCCTGCACATCGGTTTCCGAGCGAAAAACAGCCCGGATGGCTGCCGTTTGTTCGGGAGATTTGCCGGTGTCGAGACAACCGCGCAAATACTCGTACAGCGCTACCGGCTGTGCGCGTCGACAAAAAAAAGGCGACTGCAGCCAGGACACCATTTGTTTGCGCTCGGCAGCCGTTAGCGTGCGCAAGGTTTGCCAAAGACGGGCATTTTCCATTTAATTTGAATTTTAACTTTCGCAAAAATCTAAATTTCAAATACTTGCAAATGTTTTTTTAAAATTAAACTCAAATAAATGCCTGAAAATGTCTTTGTTTGAGCAGTGATAAACCTGAACTTTTGTACCATCAAAAAGTATTTGCGCAAATCGCCCCTGCCAAAGGAGAAAAAACTCAACCTTCAACCGCTTTTTTAGCCCAAACGCATCTCGTTATGTACACGAAAAAAAATCGCTTCCTGCTGCTTGCCGCCGCGTTCCTGTTCGCGGTTCTGGGTTTGCAAGCCCAACAACCCTGCTCGCTGAGCGTAAATGTCACGCCACCGAATCCGGTACTTTCTTGCCAAAACCCTTCGGTGCAAATGCAAGCCACCGTAACCCCTCCCGGAAACTACCAGTACTCCTGGTTTGGGCCGGCGCAGTTGCCCAATATCCCCAATCCAACAATCACGTTACCCGGTGTATACGCGTTGTTTATTTTTGACAGCATGCAATGCTGGGCCGGGGACACAATTATCGTTACTCAGGACGGATCGTTGCCGTTGGTGACCATCACGCCCTCCTCCGCCAATTGTGACGGGAATACGACCCTTACCGCCGTTGCTACCGTTCAGGGTGGCGGCAACTTTACGTATCAATGGTCGAATGGAGCCAGCACACAGTCCATTGATGTGGCAAGCACACCGGGAGCCGCCCAAACCTATTGCGTGACCGTCACCAATCTGAACGGAGGCTGCTCCGGCTCCTCGTGTTTTGTGCTTGTTTCTCAAGGCGGACCGCTAACGGCTGCAATTGATTACTTTGACAGTCCCTTCTGCAACGACTCGCTTGGGATGTGGGTCACGGTACAAGGCGGCGTGCCGCCATTTACTTACCACTGGAACACGGGCAACACCAACAACTGGATCAATGATCCAATTGCCGGCACGTATGTGGTCACCGTGACCGACAGCCGCGGCTGTACCGACGTAGCGACAATTGTGTTGGAAAACGAACCTGACGAATGCGCCAACCTCGAAGGCTACGTGTATGCCGACTGGAATACCAACTGCACCTGGGAGTCTTCCGATAATGGCTTGGTCGGCATTGCGATCCGGCTTACCAATGCCGCCGGCGACGAATATTTCACCTACACCGACAACGACGGTTTTTACCGGGTAGAGTTGGTACCGGGAGCCTATACTGCCACCGTGATCCCAATCAACAATTTGTGGTCCCCTTGTCAGGCGTCGTTTTCAGTGAGCATTGCACCCGGGCAAACCGTCGCACAGGATTTCTTCCTGCAGCCGGAAGCCATTTGCCCGGCCATGACGGTAGACCTCAGCACACAAATTCTGCGCCGCTGTTTCAGCAGTTATTACTCGGTTTTCTACTGTAATCAAGGCACAGCCGACGCCGCCAACTCGTACGTTGAAATTCAGTTCGACCCCTTCCTGAGCATCACCGGCTCGTCTATCCCGGGTACCAACCTCGGCAACAACTTGTACCGCTTCGATCTCGGCACGGTGCCGTTCAATACCTGCGGCTCATTTTGGGTAACGGTGCTCGTTAGTTGCAACGCTACCCTCGGCCAGACGCACTGCTCGGAAGCCGTCATTTACCCGACCGGCGCCTGCGAACCTGCCAATGCCTCGTGGTCGGGCGCGAGCCTGCAAATTCAGGCCGAGTGTGAAACCGATACGCTGGATTTTGCTATCAAAAACATCGGGAACGGCATTAGTCAACCGTTGGAATACGTCATCATCGAAGACGCCGTCATGCTGATGCAGGCGCCCCCGCCGGCTATAACCCTTGACCCAGGCGAAACCTACCACGTACGAGTGCCTGCCAACGGCTCCACCTGGCGTGTGGAAGTAGAGCAGGAGCCGTTCCACCCCGGACAGTCCATGCCGAGCCAGACCCTGGAAGGTTGCGCCAACGGCGGCCAGTTCAGCGTCGGTTTTGTGAACCAGTTCCCACAAGACGACAACGACCCCTGGGTAGATATTGACTGCCGCGAGAATGTCGGCTCTTACGACCCCAACGACAAGCAAGGTTTCCCGATCGGCTACGGCACAGCACGCCACATCGAACCCGGTACCGACATCGAATACCTGATCCGGTTCCAGAATACAGGTACCGATACGGCCTTCACTGTGGTTATCCGCGACGAACTGTCGGAGTGGCTTGACCCGGCAACCATCCGCCCGGGCGCAAGCAGCCACCCGTACACCTTCGCATTCTACGGCGACCGGAACATCAAGTTCACCTTCGACGACATCCTTCTGCCCGACAGCAACGTCAACCTCGCCGGCTCGCAGGGCTTCGTCAAATTCCGGATTTCGCAAAAAGCCGGGGTTCCGCTGCAAACCGACATCCTGAACAAAGCCGCCATCTTCTTCGATTTCAACGAGCCGGTCATCACCAACACGACCGTACACCGCGTCGGTACGAACTTCGTGACGGTCAGCGCCTGGCAACCTTTCCGCGACGGCCTCGACCTGCGCATTATGCCCAATCCGGTGGCTGAAACCGCCCTGCTGGAACTGCGTGGCCTCGACGGCATTCAGGAATGGCAGGTGGAATTGCGCGATATAACCGGCAAACTTGTGCGCACGGCTACGGTTACCGAATCGCAATGGCGCTTTGAACGCGGCAATTTGCCCGCCGGCATGTATATGATTCAGGTTCGCGCCGAGGGTCAGGTGCTGGGTAGCGGGAAAGTGATGCTGCGGTAGGCACTGCGCCGCCCTTCCGTGTCGTCAATGGCAACGCTGACGACACGGATTTTTTTTGATGCCTTTGGCTTTCCAGGCCACATGCAGAAAACGTAGTACCGCAGAGGACGCGGAGGATTGATTTTGGCAATCCTCTGCGTCCTCTGCGTTTATGTGGCGAAAAAGTCGAATACTGCGCCCTATTTTCACCCCCAAAAAACACGCTATCCTCATGCGCTTTCCGACACTCATCCTGCTTGCCATGCAGTTCGCGCATTGCCAAACGCCTGCCGACAAACCGGGCGACACCACCGCCCGCCCGCCCTACGCCCTCGCCATCCACGGCGGCGCCGGCACCATCCTGAAATCGGAGATTACGCCGGAACAGGAAGCCGAATACCGCGCCGCGCTCGATTCGGCGCTAACCATCGGCGAAACCATCCTGCGCAACGGCGGTACCGCGCTTGATGCAGTCACCCAAACCGTCGTCTGGCTCGAAAACTGCCCGTTGTTCAACGCCGGACGCGGTGCGGTTTTCACCCACGAGGGCCGCAACGAACTGGATGCCAGCATTATGGACGGCAGCACGCAGGCAGCCGGCGCCGTAGGTGGCGTCACGACGGTAAAAAATCCGGTGCTGCTGGCCCGGGCAGTCATGGAAAAATCGCCCCACGTCATGCTGACCGGCAAAGGCGCCGAACAGTTCGCCCTCGAAAACGGCCTCGACACCGTCGGCCCCGACTGGTTTTTTACCCAAAAACGCTGGGATGCGCTGCAAAAAACGTTGCAGGAAGAAAAAGCCAAAGCGCCGCAAGGCATGAACACGAAAAATCCCGACCACAAGTTCGGCACCGTCGGTTGCGTGGCCCTCGACCGGAACGGCAACCTCGCGGCGGCCACCTCAACCGGCGGCATGACCAACAAACGCTGGAATCGCCTCGGCGACACACCCGTCGTCGGCGCCGGCACCTACGCCTCCAACGACGCCTGCGCCGTATCCTGCACCGGCCACGGGGAGTACTTCATCCGTTACGCCGTAGCGCACGACGTGTGGGCGCGCATGGTGTACGGCGGTGTTTCCCTGCACGAAGCGACCGAAGCCGTCGTGCTGAAAAAACTCGTGGAAAAAGGCGGCGAAGGCGGCCTCATCGCTGTGGACAAAAGCGGCAATATCGCCATGCCGTTCAACTCCGAAGGCATGTACCGGGGTTATGCCAAACCGGGTGAACGCCGGATTTCAATCTATCGCCACGATGAATAATTTGATGTTGACAATTTCAAAGGGTACACATTTTTGTCGCCAAACAACAGGCCTGGTGATATTCGCTCAAAAAGACCTCGGAGAGGTCAGATATTGGTAGGAAACAGGTTTTTAATTCAATTTTCGACCTCGGAGAGGTCGCATGTTATAGCTAGTGACCGGCACCAATATTCGACCTCTCTACCGACGCGCATTGATTGCTGATAGTACAAAACCAAAAACCCCGAAGGGGTTGTATATTTATAGATGGCAATTAGCACAAGTGCCAACCCTGAAGGGGTTGTATGTCAGAACGTTAGTTGAACATAAAACCCCTTCGGGGTTCACAAATGTACTACATCT
>JAEUUV010000138.1 GCA_016787285.1 Saprospiraceae bacterium
CCGTCGCCGCCCTGAATGAAGCAATACTCCTGGTGCGGGTACTTGCCGAAATGCTCGTTGATAATAGTGCGGGCACGGTTCATAATGGCCGGCAAGGCTTCCCATTGGGCGTCGTAGCCCTGGCCTTTTTGCCAGAAAAAACGCATGATGGTGCCGTCGTCGGAGGTGATTTTGCGGTGGGTATAGTCCGGATCGGCAGCCCACATAAAGTCGTGTACATTGGGCGCCTTGAAGTGCCAGGTGAGATTTTTCCCTGATGGGCGTTCCACGACGGCGCCTTCGGGTTCGTAGCCGTAGCCGATTTCGAGCGGGTTTTGCAGGTAGCCGCCTGCCGCTACTACGTAGTCCTTATCTATACGGATTTTAACATCATAATCGCCCCAGACGCCGTAAAACTCGCGGGCGATGTAGGGGTTGGCGTGCCAGCCCTGGTAGTCGTACTCGCAAAGTTTGGGATACCACTGGGCCATGGAATAGTCAATGCCTTCGCTGTTCTGGCGCCCCGAACGGCGAATCTGCAGCGGCACCTGCGCTTCCCATTTCATCTCCAGCACGCATGTGCTATGGGGCAGGATCGGCTCCGCCAAGGTCACCTCCAGAATGGTTTCGTTGGTTTCAAAGTCGGTTTTTTTGCCATTTTGGGTAAGCGACTCGACTTTGATCCAGCCTTGTTCCTTTGGCTTCAATTTCTGGATACGGTCTGCCACCCGCCGGTCGGGATCGGCAATGGTGCGGGAACGCACATCCATCATGCTGCCCGGCTGGAAGGCATTAAGGTATAGGTGGTAAAACACGTTGTAGAGCGTGTCGGGGCTGTTGTTGGTGTACGTCAGGCGCTGGGTACCGTCGTACCGGTGTTTGTCGGTATCCATGTCAATGGACATCTCGTAGTTGACCTGCTGTTGCCAGCGTTCCGGCTGCGCGAACACGCTGTAGACCGGAAAACACATGGAAATCAGGATACCCTGGAAGAGTAGTGGCAGTTTTTGCATCTTAAAAACAGTTTTGGGCAATAATACAGCGCAACAAACACCCGGCATGGATTTTTTGGAAAAACGTTCCTGCAGGATCACCGAGCTCAGGTTTTGCCGCCCTATCTTTGCGCCGTTCAAGTTGACCAATTCCATCGTTATGAAATACCGCATTGCCCTTGTCCTCATAATACTTGCCGCACTTTCCCGCTTGCTGCCGCACCCGCACAATTTTACGCCCATAGCCGCCATCGGTTTGTTCGGCGCCGCTACGTTCGATCGCCGCTGGCTGATGCTTGGAGCGCCGTTTGCCGCGTTATTTGTGAGTGATTTGCTGCTGAACAACATCGTGTACAGCCAGTACTACGAAGGATTTACCTGGATTACCTCCGGCTGGATTTACCTGGCATTTGCTTTGATCATTCTGCTTGGCCGGGTAATGTTGCACCAACGGGTTTCCGTGAAAAATGTGGCGGCAGCCAGCCTGAGCGCTTCCGTGGTGTTTTTCTTAGTGTCCAATTTCAGCACCTGGGCCGAAACCACACTTTACCCCAAAACCTTCGACGGCCTCATGCTTTGCTATGCAGCGGGGCTACCGTTTTTCGGCAATACCGTACTGGGCGACCTGTTCTTTTCCGCCGTGCTGTTCGGCGGCTACGCCTGGGCCATGCGCAGTACCCTCATCCGGGCAGGCTCACCCAACTAACCAGTCAACCAATTATCCAGTCAACCAATCAACCAGCCAACCAATCAGCCGCCATGCCTACGCGTTCGCTCGAACCTAAAAAAGTATCCGAGAGCCACACGGTTATGACCGAAATGATCATGCCGAACGATACCAATCCGATGGGCAACCTGATGGGCGGATACCTGATGCGCTGGATGGACATTGTGGCCGCGATTTGTGCCGGCAGGCACTGCGAATCGCATGTAGTGACCGCTGCGGTGGATCATATTTCCTTTCAAAAGCCGATCCGCCTCGGGGAGGTCATCACGCTTGAGGCCAGTGTAACACGTGCGTTCAATACTTCGGTGGAAATCTACGTCGAGGTGTTTGCCAACGACGTAAAAGGCCAGAATCCCCGGCGCTGCAACCACGCGTATTTCACATTTGTAGCGCTTGATGATTCGCGGAAAACCCCCGTGGAGGTGCCGCCGGTGTTGCCGCTGTCGAGCGAAGAACAGTCGTTGTACGAAAGTGCTGCGCGTAGGCGTGAGATTCGGCTTATTCTTTCGGGCCGCATCAAAGCAAAGGACGCCACCGATTTGCGCAAGTTTTTTGCCGATCTGGATTAGCGGTCAGGACACCTGCGTCAGTTCGGAGTTATGTACTTCCTCCAGATTTTTACAGCCGGCAAGCCCCATCGTGAGTTCAAAATCAGCCATCCAGTTTGCCAGCAATTCCTCGACGCCGGCTTGCCCGTTCAGCGCCAGTGCGTAACAATACGGACGCCCGATACCCACTGCATTTGCCCCCAATGCCAGCGCCTTGAACACATCGGCGCCGCTGCGAAATCCGCTGTCAATCAGTAGCGGTACTTTTCCGCGCACAACCTCAGCGATACCGGGCAGCGCCTCGATAGTCCCGATGGCGCCGTCCACCTGGCGCCCGCCGTGGTTGGAAATGTAAATGCCGTCCACGCCGTAATCCAGGGCTTTTCGGGCATCGTCGGGGTGCAGGATTCCTTTCAGAATGATGGGCAAATCGGTGTGTTTTCGCAAAAATGGCAGGTCCGACCAGGTGATATTCGGTCGGGAGTAGATACTGATGAAGGTGCGCACGGCTCGCAAGCCGGCGCCGCTGCGCAGGTTGGCAAGGAAGGAGCCGGGAAAATTTCGTGTTGCAGCAAGCAGGGTCTGAATGGCGCTCCAGGTAATTTTGGTTTTGGTTTTCGGGGAGGAGTCGGTCTGATCCATGATTCTTCGAAAAACCGGGTCGGACGTGTACTGAGCGACTCCCATGCCCTTCAAAAACGGCAGGGACGCCAGGTCAAGGTCGCGGGTGCGCCAGCCCAGCATGGTCGTGTCGAGCGTCACCACAATACCGGAGCAGCCGCAGGCTTTGGCGCGCTGCAAAAAACTGACCACGAGTTCGTCGGAACGACTCCAGTACAGTTGGAAAAAACGCGACGCGTCCTCCATTGCAGCCGCGCAGGTCTCCATGGGAACCGAAGCCTGATTGGAAAAAACGTATGGAATCCCAAACCGGGCCGCAGCGCGTGCTACCGCCAAATCTGCCTGCGAGTGAGCCATTTGCAAAACTCCGATCGGGGCGAGGAAGAACGGCGCCGGCATTGATTTTCCGAACAAATCAGTTGTAGTGTCGCGCTGTTCCACATTCCGCAACATACGTGGCACAATGCGCCAGCGGTCAAACCCGGCTGCATTTGCAGCCATAGCAGTTTCCCTGCCTGCCCCGCCGGCGATGTAGGCCCAGGCTTCGGGGTGCATTTTATCGCGGGCTTCCTGCTCAAGGCGTGCAAAGTCAACCGGCAAGGCCGGTCGGATACCTGCTGCACCATCCAGGTAGATCGTGCGCTGGCGGTCGAGGGCGTTAATTTTTTTCATGGCAATCAACCAAAAAGTGTTTCGTATTGCGTTATGCAGTAGTTTAACCGTCAAAAAAACCGCCTCAAATATCTGAAAATCAATCCAATCATTGTAATTCCCAAGCAAGGCCGCTTACCTTTGCTCACGATTCTTAACAACAAAACTACAGTACGATGCGCCAAACCTTGATCCTCCTCGCCGGCATTCTTGCCTTTTTTGCCACTCCGCTCACTTTTGCAAATGCCCAAAGTACTCAGGAAGAGTTCGGTAAATGCGGGTACTACGCCGATGCCCTGCACGGCCGAAAAACTTCCAGCGGCGAGCCTTACGACAAAGGCCAACTTACCTGCGCGCACAAGTCATTGCCCTTTGGCACCAACCTTCGGGTGACACGCATGGACAATAAAAAATCCGTAGTAGTGCGCGTAAACGACCGCGGACCGTTCATGGACGGCTATGTGGTGGATATCTCCCGCAAAGCAGCCGAAGCCATTGGGCTTATCCGCGACGGTGTGACCAAAGTCAAAATCGAAATTGTGGATCAGGCACCGGCAACGGCACAACCGGTTACCTACTCCGCCAAAACACTGCCGGCCAACCTGGAACCTGTGACGTATTCCACGTCGTCGCGTGTTTCCTCTGCTTCTGCAGCAACTACCCAGTTGGTCAAGGGCAAAAAAACAACAGAAAAACAACCTGCTCTCGTCACACCGGCAACCTACAGCACCGTAAGCCCGACCCCGCAGCCGATACCCGCGGAAACGAACACCTCGAAAGCACAAATTTCCGAGTTGTACCAGGTTGAACTGAAGACTGTGAAAAGCAAAGGTTTTGGGCTTCAGATGGCCGTGCTTACGACTTCCGAGTTTCTGTTTCAGGAAATCAACAAACTGCAAACGAACTGGCCGGGCAAGGTAATTGTAAACCACGAGGAGGCCGGAACTGCCACCACATTCAAACTTATCGTAGGCCCGTTTGCTACACGCAAAGAGGCCGAAGCGCAGCAGAAAAAAGCCGGGACAAAAGGCTACAAAAAAGCCTTTGTGGTGGAGTTTGAGTGATTTTGATGGTCTATTTATAGGAAAAAATGTAGCGGCGGATGGCTTTCATGGTCATCCGCCGCTACGTTTTGAAGCAAGTCCGAAAACTCCTGCGGAGCGATTACTGCGCCAGAATATGCGCCATGCGCAAAAGGTCTTTTCCGAAGGTTTTGCTTTTTGAAATGGCTTCCTTGAATGGCGTGTAGTGGATGTTGTTGTTTTTTATTCCAACCATCACCCCGGATTTTCCTTGCAACAAGGCTTCAACCGCCCCGAAACCAAGGATGCTGGCCAGAACCCGATCAAATGCCGAAGGCGACCCGCCCCGTTGCAGGTGGCCGATGACCGTGACCTTGATGTCGTCGAATACGTCAATCTTTTCCTCCACCTGACGGGCAATGTCATACACCGTGCCCATTTGATTGCCTTCTGCTACCAGCACGATACTGAAAAGTTTAGACCGCTTGGCGCCGCGTTTGAGCAGTTTGACCAACTCCTCGATGTTGGATTCTTCTTCAGGAATCAGCACCCCGCCTGCGCCGCCGGCAATAGCCGTATGCAGGGCGATATAGCCGGAGTGCCGGCCCATTACCTCCACAAAAAACAGGCGGTTGTGCGAATCGGCGGTGTCGCGGATTTTGTCCACAGCCTGCACGGCCGTGTTGACTGCTGTGTCAAACCCGATGGTGAAATCCGTCCCGTACAGGTCATTGTCAATTGTGCCTGGAATGCCGACAATCGGGATATCGGGGTACTCCTCCATGAATTTGCTCGCTCCGGTAAACGTCCCGTTTCCACCGATGGCGACCAGGGCGTCTATATCATTGTAAATCAAATTTTCATAAGCCAGTTTCCGTCCTTCCGGCTCCAGAAAACGTTTGCTTCTGGCTGTTTTGAGCACTGTTCCGCCGCGGTGGATGATGTTACTCACGTCCGAGGTTTCGAGGCGTTTGACACTACCGTCTATCATACCTTCGTACCCGCGGGCAATTCCGTACACGTGCAAATCATTATTCAGAGCGTTCCGAACGATGGCCCGTATGGCTGCGTTCATTCCCGGAGCATCGCCACCGGACGTGAATACCGCTATGCGTTTTATTTCCTTCATCTTGTTTTTGAATCAGTTACTAAATTTTGGGAAATCAAATTTGTGGCGGCAAATGGTACTCTGCCAGGGAGTAAATAGGCTTCCGCACGACTTCGCCGAGTTGAAGTTTGCGCGCCTCCAGGCACTCGGCCAGCAACTCCCGAAAATGGTAGGCTATCGAACCCACAAAATGTACGGGCACCGAAAGATGACCGCTGTATTTACGCACGTGGTGGTCGAGAAATGCGCCAAAAGATTCCTTGACCAACTGTTGAATAAAGGGATGCGTGCTATGTTCGCCCAGAAAACGGGTGAAGGTAGCCAGATAAGTATTCGCCCCGCGTTCGTATATCCGGTCTTTGATCGCGTCAGGTCCTTCCGGATGTTCGGCATCAAATGCTGCCTTCAAATCGGAAGGCAGTTCGCGGTAAAACCAGGCCCGAAGCAACGCTTTGCCAAGGTGCGTGCCGCTACCTTCATCGCCGAGCAGCCAGCCCAGGGAAACTACATTGTCCAGAATTTTCCGGCCATCGTAATAGCAACTGTTCGAACCGGTACCCAGAATACACGCGATGCCCGGACTTCTTTTGCAGGTAGCCCGGGCGGCGCCAAGCAAATCATGCTCCACTTCAACCTGTGCATTCGGAAATACATGCCGCAAGGCTTTTGCCACGATTTCCGCACGATGCTCATCGTGCACGCCGGTTCCATAAAACCACACATGCTCCACTGTAGTCGCTTCCACTTTCGGAATCAGTTGCTCTTCCAGAATTTCTTCTATTTCGTGTGTAGAGTGGAAAAACGGACTAAACCCCACGGTATTTTCCAGTTGATGGTCGCGTCCCCCGCGTACAAGCAGCCAGTCGCATTTCGTAGAACCGCAATCAGCAATGATTACCATTTGTAAATCAGTCTTTTTTAGTAAAAAAGTGTGTAAAACATACACGAAGTTCAAGTGGGGCAAAAATAGCCAGCAATGCGATAAAACGGCGATACCGTTCAAGTATTTGTGCAGTAATTCGAGGTTTAAAAATTTTTTGTTTGACTTAAACAAAACTTTTTGTTTTTCTTTGTGCCCTGTTCAAATCAACTCAGTTCCTCACTGTAAATTTTCAGGTCATGGCACAACCACGTTACACCCACACGGCTATGTACTCCCGAAAAGCCCGCGCCACGCGCGAAAACGACAACCTGATGCACGAACCGCTACTTTGGCGGTGCCTGCTACTGGCTGCACTTACCTATTTGGTCTGGAGCGAAAAGATTGCCATAGTGCTCGACTTCGGTTCGGATCGCCCGATTGAACGTGCTTCGGCACATACTCCACGAAGCGTGCGAACTTCCCTGTTATCCGACATGACGCCCGTCGGGTCAGCCGCAAAATCGGCCCGGTTGAAATCATCCGTAGAACTGCCGGCGGGTTCTAAAGGGCATATCACGTACGTAGTTGATCCGGGTTTTGCCGAACGGAACGGCACGGACAAACATCTTGCACAGGAATCAATTGCGTTGTGCCGGGAGTATGTGCAACGCTTTGCGCCGGTTGCCGTCGCCGAGATGGAAAAATATGGTATTCCTGCGAGTATCATTCTGGCTCAGGGCCTCCTCGAAAGCAATGCCGGAGCAAGCAAACTGGCCCGTACCATTAGCAACCACTTTGGTATCAAATGCTTTTCAAACAAGTGCAAAAACGGTCACTGCGCCAATTACACGGACAACTCGCACAAGGATTTTTTTGTACGTTACGGCAATGCCTGGGCAAGTTACCGGGCGCACAGCCTGCTGCTGAAAAGCAACCGCCGGTACAGCAGCTTGTTCGAACTGGCCCCCAAGGACTACAAGGGCTGGGCAAGGGGCCTTGAACGTGCCGGCTATGCGACCGACAAGCAATACGCAGAAAAGGTCATCGCACTCGTGCAAAACCTGGGTTTGCACCAATACGACGAACCCTGATGCACAGAACCGGGCCACAATTAAGAGAGGCTGTTTGAGTTTTTGCCGGGTATACTAACCCGACAATTAAACTCAAACAGCCCCCCAAAAAATGAGAAACGCAAACCTGCCGGCAGAACTTACAACGGAAGTTATTGAGCCGTCGTCACACTGGAATTCACAACCAGCACCGCCGCCACGCACAACACGAGCAGAGCGCCTGCCAATACCCAGGTGGCTTTTTCAATAAATTCGGTGGAGCGGGCCGCTCCGAACAACTGCTGTGCCTGTCCGCCCAGCGTCGGGTCAATACCGCCACCTTTGGGATTTTGGACCAAAATCGAAGCCATCAGAAGTACACTTACCAGGGCAATCAAAACTGCTAACGTAGATAACATTGTAGTCTATTTTTTTAATTTTTCAATTTCG
Organism: Saprospiraceae bacterium; assembly: GCA_016787285.1. Taxonomy (GTDB): domain Bacteria; phylum Bacteroidota; class Bacteroidia; order Chitinophagales; family Saprospiraceae; genus M3007. The sequence continues at coordinate 8,010 of JAEUUV010000138.1, forward strand.
GCGGCAAAGTACGCGCTTTTATCCGGAAACGCCAAACACAGGCGTTCGTACATGTCAACCGCCTTTTCGCGGTATCCTTGTTGCACATAAATCTTTGCAAGCGTTTCCGATACGATGGTCTTGCTTTCCGTAACGCTTCGTTCGGCCAGGGTTTGCGGAGTACCGGTATCTTTTTCCACACTGCCGGCCACTGCTTCCGCTTCTTCTAAAACTGCCGGCGCTTCCGGTTCCTTTTCCCCGGCCACCTCCATCCTAAGTTCTGTGACGGAGGGGATTGACTCAAGTGCAGGCGGCTGAAACTGGCTTATCCAGGTACTGAAACTCGCCTGTGGGGGCATTGCAGGAGGGTTTTCATCCAGTGGTAAAGGCGCCTTCGGGGGCGCTTCTTTTCGCACCGACGGAATTTCAGGTTCAGCCGGAGTACTACCGGCAGTGTATATGCGCTGACTGGCTGCCGCGGTTTCCGCAATGGCTTCTGCTTTCAGCGACTCCGCAACTTCATCCGTTTTTGCCAGTGGTTTTTTGGCCTCCAGTTCGCGTTGCACGGTTTCGATCGGGCGCAACTCAAGCACCACCTCTTCGTGCTCTGCTTTTACCGGGGCCAGTACCCTGGGGGCGAGCAACACGTACAGGCGCGTTCGATCCAGACTGTAAGCCGATGCCGATGCGAGGTTGCGTTCAAAATCCGGGTGCTTTTCGTCCAGCCCGGACTTAATCGCCAACAGATACCGCAGGTTATGTGCATAAGGATAGGTCAGCGCAATGGTTTTTAACTCCTCGTAGGAGATGGTTGCCAGCAAATCCGGGTTGCTCAGGTATTTCAGAAATCGATCTTGCGTCATGTTCCTCCAAGGTTGTGGTGTAATTCACCAATTGTTGAAAGCCGCATTAAAAATATCCTCCAGCAGTTGATCCCCGATCTGCCGGATGAGTTCATTTTGTACGGAAAGCAGGTCGCGGTCGGTGCCGAACTCGGCAAAGTGGCTGAATGTCCGCTCTGCCGGCCATCCGCCTTCCACACGTTCAAGATTGACGGTATAGTTAATCTGCATCCGAATCTCCAGGCGGTTCAGCGACACCGTTTCGCCCGGCTTGGGGGCTACCGGCACCACGCGAAAGTCGGTAATTCTGCCTGTAAATTGCGCATCCGGTGAGTCGCTGTTCAATTTTAGCGGTGTTTCCGTACGCACTTTGTCTTTCAGGCGCTCCGTGAAATCAACCGCCAGAGTTGGCGGTGCATTCACAGCCGTGACCTCAAAGTTTCGTACAAAAAAAGTCTTGATATTCGGATCAATCGAAATTCCCTTGAGCGAATAACATCCGGAAGCGAACATGCTCGCAACGAACAGCAGAGCCGGAAGAACTCGACTCGAAAGTGTGGAAGAACGACTCATCGGAATTGGCATAAGTAAGTTTTCAAAAAATAGCGGCCTGACCACCGGATTGAATTACTCCCACTCTATCGTGGCCGGGGGTTTGGTACTGATGTCAAAAACTACCCGGTTGATGCCCTTCACGCTGTTGATGATTTCGCTGGATACCTCAGCCAGAAAATCGTAAGGCAGCCGGCTCCATTCGGCCGTCATGCCGTCGGTACTGTTCACCGCCCGCAGGGCAATGGTTTGTTCGTACGTGCGCTCATCGCCCATCACCCCTACCGACTGGATCGGCAGCAGGATGGTGCCCGCCTGCCACACCTGGTCGTACAAACCGTGCTCACGCAGTTTGTTGATGTAAATTGCATCCGCCTCTTGTAACAACCGCACTTTTTCCGGTGTAATATCGCCGAGAATACGAATGCCAAGTCCCGGCCCCGGGAACGGATGCCGGTTCAGAATGTTGGTGGTGATACCTAATTCACGCCCCACACGCCGCACCTCGTCTTTGAAAAGCATACGAAGCGGCTCCACTATTTTCAGATGCAGTTTTTCCGGCAAACCACCCACATTATGGTGGCTTTTGATCGTCACCGAAGGCCCATGTACGCTGACCGACTCGATGACGTCGGGGTAAATAGTGCCCTGACCAAGCCAGTGGCATTCGGAATGCGCCCGGGATTCTTCTTCAAAAACCTCAATAAACAGGCGCCCGATAATCTTGCGTTTTTCCTCCGGGTTAGTCACCCCTTGCAATCCGTCGTAAAAGCGTTTTTTTGCATCCACGCCTTCCACATTCAGGCCCATGTGCCGGTATGAATCCAGCACCGACTCAAATTCATCTTTGCGCAACAAGCCATTGTCCACAAAAAAACAGAACAGGCGGTCGCCGATAGCCCGGTGCAGCAGCGTGGCGGCAACCGTGGAATCCACTCCGCCGGAAAGTGCCATGATAACTTTTTCAGTACCGATCTGTTCGCGCAGGGCTGCGACGGTGTCTTCCACAAAATGGGCCGGCGTCCAGTCCCCCGTGCAGCCGCAAATGCCAAGGACAAAATTTTTCAAAAACTGAAAACCTTCGAGGCTGTGGTACACTTCCGGGTGAAACTGGATGCCGTAGAGCGGCGCCTGAAATCGCGCGGGTTTGGAACGGAATGCCGCCACGGGAATATTTTCGGTACCGGCCAGCACTTCAAAGCCCTCGGGCAACTGCAAAATGGTGTCTCCATGGCTCATCCAGACCTGTGAGTGCATGGATGTCTGGTCAAAAAACGGATCCGAGGTGTCGTGTTGGGCAAGTGTTGCTTTGCCGTACTCGCGTTTTTCCGAACGCGCCACCGTGCCGCCATAGTAGTCGGCGGTGAGTTGCGCCCCGTAGCATATGCCCAAAACGGGAAGTTTGCCGGCTACCAGATTCAGATCAAACCGGAGGGCATCGGGTTGTTTTACCGAAAACGGGCTGCCCGAGAGGATGATGCCCTTGGTGTCGGCAGTGCATTCGGGCATTTTGTTGTACGGCACGATTTCGCAGTACACGTGCATCTCCCGCACGCGGCGGGCAATCAGTTGGGTGTATTGCGAACCAAAGTCTAGAATGAGAATTTTTTCCATGTGTTGTTCTGAAGGCCACAAAGGTAGCGAATAAGTTGTCCGGGAAAATATCAGCGGCGTTTGGTTTTTTGAAACACCTTGATTTACCTTTGCGCCCCTGAAAAGCCCGGTGCTATTTCCAATAAGGAGCCGGGCGAGATTTTATCTCTTAACTAAATTTTCATTTCAACCATGGCAGTCAAACTGCGCCTTCAGCGTCGGGGCCGCGCCAAAGCGCCCTTTTACCACATCGTTGTTGCCGACGCCCGTTCGCCCCGCGACGGTCGTTTTATCGAAAAAATCGGCACGTACAACCCGCTTACCGTTCCCGCATCCATCGAACTTGACCGCCAACTGGCCTTCGACTGGCTCCAGAAAGGCGCTCAGCCAACCGATACCGTTCGCGCTATTTTGCGCTTCAAAGGTGTTTTGTACCAAAAACACCTCGCCGAAGGCGTGAAAAAAGGCGCTCTTACCGCCGAACAGGCCGAAGCCAAACTCAATGCCTGGATCGAGAAAAAAGAAGCCCGCATCACTGCACGCCGCGAAGAGTCGGCTGAAAAACACCGTCAGTACGTCGCTGCTGTGGACGGCAAACCCAAAGCCAAAGCTAAACCGGTGGTAGTAGAAGAGGCTGCCCCGGTAGTGGAAGAAACCGCTCCCGCGGTTGAAGAAATCGCTGTTGTGGAAGATGCCGCACCCGCCGTAGTTGCCGAGGCCACAGAGGCCGCACCGGCTGAAGATGCAGCACCGGCAGTAGAAGCCGAAAGCACTGAAACAACTTCGGAAGAAAATACAGAAGCATAAACTGAACTTTGGCAGGAGTTGCTACTTTTGCCACATATTTTACGGGTAAATAAAGACCTGGCAAAGCCTTTTGTTGCTTTGCCAGGTCTTTTTTCAAAAAAGCCCCCAATCACTCATCACGCAATCACTCAAACACTCCTTGCTATGCAACCCTTGGATGAAAAATACTACGACCGCCTGAACGAAATCGCACACGCCATACAGGAATCCCCCGCGCTCGCTCAATACCTCGAAGAAGAGGAAGATGAGTCATACAACGAACTCCGCCAGGAGTTTGAACCGATGTTGTCCCAAATCCACCACGAAGTTGCCGCCAATGCTCCCCTGCAATTGGTTACATTCGAAAAGACCCTACTCGAACCGGCTTTTGAAGGACTGTACTTACCCAGGATTCTCGGATATGCCGTTTTGCGCAGCGAGATCAACGACCAATACCGGTATGTACGCCCCAATGACCATTTCAAGGATATTCTCTTAGCCATCTGCCAAAGCGTACATTTTGAGCAATTGAAGAAACGAATCGGTCAAAGCATTCAGGTGGGTTTTGCCTTGAGCAGCGACATCTGGATCACCAATCTGATGAGCCAGATTGAAAACAAACGCATTCGTTATTTCCTCCAACAGCAAAAAAACGACCGTTTCCGCGATCAAAAGGACCGGCAGGAATTGTACACCCGATACTCCAAACAGTTCCGCAACGAGCTGTATTACTCCGCCGATTTTCCCAAAACACGCGGCGAAATGAAGGCGAATTTCTCCGCTCTTCGCCAGTTTCTCCTGAAGCGCTTCGAAGTCGGCGGCGACAATGCCAGCCTGAAGGAACAAATCCGCGATTTCCTCGCCAACAAAGACTTTCAGAATTCCGAGGAGTACGTGGAAATGCTCGCGATTCTCGGCAATTTTATGCCCCTCACCGAGGCGGAACAAACCGAGTACAGCGCACATTTTGCCCGCGAACGCAAGTCATTTCCCAACTTCGACACGAAGTACCTGACATTCCTTGCCGAACTATACCAGACCATTGCGAACATGAGCGCCGAGCACGACGAGCGTATGGTCAAAATGCTCGACCTCAAAGTTTCGGACAAAATTTCGGACTTGTACCGGATTGCAACCAAGGTGCACAGCCTTGGCTACGTACACCCTGATGTAATTGATGCCGTGCAGGAATTTTATAACAGCCACGAAGGCTTGTCCATCGAAAGTAAATGCCTGCGTCTGATCATCCTCAACTACTTCGGTCGCCTGATGAACGGACTCACGGAGCGTGAGTATGCCGATTACTTCGAACTGAACAAGATTTTTAACGTGTACATGCACATTTTCGGCAACTCGGAGTTCAATCAGGCTGTCGAGAAAATCTCCATGCAGTACGTCCAAAAACTGCTTAAACTGTACACCGACAAACGCGGAAAAGACTACCAGGATATCAAAAAATTTGTGTCCACCCAATTCCTCGACATGGGCTTCCTCGACGACAAGGAAATTGTGGGGATGTTCAAAACCCGCCGCAAACGGCGCAAATCGGACGAAGCCTGAACCAGACAGGACATCCGGCAATCGGGAGTTAATCGGGCAAAAACACCAGCCCGTCTATGGGAAGTCGGGCACCTCTGTGCCGTCCGGTACATTCGCCCCGGTTTTTTTGGCTCCAATCCACCACACTCATTTTACAAACAAACACCATGACGGTTCTGATTTTTTTGATTGTGCTGTACTTCCTGCTCGGACTGAGCATGATGAAACTGTTCGAAAAAGCCGGTATTCCGGGCTGGAAAGCCCTTGTTCCCGGTTTGGCCGCTGTGGAGTGGTGTAAAATGGTGGGACGAAAGCCGGCGTTCGCCGCTTGGCTGCTTTTCCCGGTAGTCAACCTGTTCATTTATGCCGGGCTGTGCATTGATATGGTGCGATCTTTTGGGAAACACGGTTTCTGGGATGCCGTTTTGTCGGTTGTGTATGCCCCGATCCCGTTCTTTCTCATCGGTCGTAATCCGAAAGACCGGTACAACGGCCCTATCCTCGATCAGGAACGGGAGTATCACCAGCAGGTACACGAGGCCACGGAACAAAACGACAAGGCTGCACTGCGCAAACTGGAAGCCACCAATCCGTTTAAAAAATCCCAACTCCGCGAATGGAGCGAGGCGATCATTTTTGCTGTATTTGCCGCCGCTTTCATCCGCATGTTCCTCATTGAGGCTTATGTAATTCCCACGTCTTCCATGGAAGGAAGTTTGAAAGTCGGCGACTACCTGTTCGTGAGCAAAGCGCACTACGGAATACGTACGCCGATGACGGTGCTGCAATTTCCCTTGATCCACAACCGATTCAGCAATAATGAGGGCCTGTTGGCCCGCGAATCCTACCTCCGAAACCCGTCTCTGCCCTACTTTCGACTACCTGCCATTGAACAGGTTGACCACAATGAACCGGTTGTGTTCAATTTTCCCGCCGGCGACAGCGTCATCATCACCCCCAACCGCACGTACGACGTGTATCAATGGCGCCGCGAAATTGATATGCTGCGCCGCCTGAACCGCCCTACCCCACCCATGCCCGAAGTCGTGGCACGGCCAATTGACAAAAAAGACCACTACATCAAACGCTGTATCGGGATGCCCGGCGACAGCCTGCAAATACGCGACGGTCAGGTGTACCTGAATGGCAAAGCGGCCACCAATCCGACCCACATGCAGTTTGCCTATTATATCAACACCCCCGCGGGCAACCTGAGCCTGAGCAAACTGGAGGAAATTGGCGTTAGCCTCAACGATGCTATCCCGATCGAAATGCCGACCGGCGAAATCCGGCGCTATTTCAACCTTGACGTACAACAAGTAGAAAAAGTTAAATCCTGGGGTGCTGATATCACGCTGGAACGGTTCGCTCCGGGCGCACGCCCGGGTTATGTATTCCCCAATGATGCCGAGCGATACGGGAACTGGTCGGTGGACAATTTCGGCCCGATTTACATCCCGAAACAGGGCACTACCGTGGAGTTGAGCCCGGCAAACCTGCCGTTCTACGAGCGCATTATTCGCGTGTACGAAGGCAACGACATGGTTATTCGCGACGGCAAGTATTTCATTAATGGCCAGGAAGCCACCACTTACACGTTCAAACAGGACTATTTCTGGATGATGGGCGACAACCGGCACAACTCCGAAGACTCCCGTATCTGGGGCTACGTGCCGGAAGATCACATCGTAGGCAAACCGCTTTTCATCTGGTTCTCCACCAAAAACGGGAATATCCGGGAGGGCATTAACTGGAGCCGGATTTTCCGCTCGGCCAACCAGATGTAATAGACTAAGGTTTTTCAGGCGCCGTTGTCTGCATCGTCTTCGATCAAATCCACAGGCAGGCGCTTGCTCGCTTTGGCCCCCAGTTCCCGAATTTTTTCCGCCCTGCCGACGAGTGTGTCTCCAGGTCGGGAACCACTTACGAGTTTGAGCATCGCTTCGTCGTACGCAGTGCGGGCGCCGTCGAGGCGGGTGCCAATGGTGCGCAGGTCTTCCACAAAGTTCACGAACCTGTCGTAAAGCAGCCCGCTTTGCCGGGCAATCTCAAGCACGGAACGACTTTGTTTTTCCTGTTTCCAGATGTGGGCGACGGTACGCATCGTGGCCAGCAGGCTGCCGGTGGTTACCAGCACAATATTGCGTTCGAGCGCATCCGTGAACAACTTGGGGTCGGCCTGGGCGGCCACCGTAAGCGCACTTTCCAGCGGGATGAATAGTAGCAGGTAGTCCGGCGTGTTGATCTGGTACAGCATCTGGTAGTTTTTTCCGCTCAGGTCGTTGATGTGGCTTCGGATACTGCCGATATGGGCGCGCAAATGTTGTTCGCGCAAGGCGGGATCCTCTTCGTTGAAGTAGCGCTCAAATGCCGTGAGCGAGACTTTGGCATCCACGATCAGGTGCTTGTTTTCCGGCAGTTGAATGATAAAATCGGGGCGTTTGGCAGCACCTTCCTCATCCCGCAAGGTTGTTTGGGTCAGAAAGTGGGCGCCTTTTTGAAGACCGGCTTTTTCCAGCAAAACCTCCAGTTGCAGTTCCCCCCAGTCGCCCTGCACTTTGCTTTGGCCCTTGAGCGCTGAAGCGAGGTTGTGAGCATCGCGGCTTAGTTGCAGGTTGAGGCCGTGTAATTGCTCGATTTCCTTTTTCAGACTCGATTTCTCCCGGGTTTCCTCCAAAAATTTGCGTTCGATGTTCTGCTCGAACTCCTGAATTTTTTCCCGCAACGGCGCCAACGTTTGTCTCAAGTGCTGGGCATTCTGTTCAGTAAACCGCTGGGATTTTTCCTCCAGCAGCCGGTTTGCCAGATTTTCAAATTCTGTTTTCAGGCGTTGCCCGATTTGCTCCGCCTCCGCTTTTTGGGTTTTGAGCATTTCCTGCAAATGCAGAATGGATTGGTCCCGGGCCGCAATCTGGCCGTGACAGTCCCGTATTTCCTGCTCTTTGGCAGCAATTTCAGCGCGGAGAGTCTTGTTTTGCTCCACAATCGTCCGGTGAAGTTCTGCAGAAACAGTTTCGCCCGCCAAGCTCTGCCCGCGGCGCGTGAAAAGTAGTACCAGTACAACGAGAGCAATTGCCCCAAAAAGCATCAGCAATGTGTTATCCATCTTCAAAACAGGTTTCGTTACCTGGAAAGCAAAGGTAGACGAATAGCAGACAAATTGTTTTGGATTCTTTTTTGAATTCCGATTGACAAACAAAAAGCCCCGGCATGACAACTTTGCTCGTCGTGCCGGGGCAAAAAGTTAAGTGTAAAACAGGTTACCTGCTAATCGTCACGTCGCCGCTGAACACCTCCACTACGCCGTCAATAAACTCCACCTCAATCATCCAGGCAAACACCGCCGGATTCATCGGCTGACCGCGGAATGTGCCGTCCCAACCTATGTTGGGGTTGTTCGGCTGAAAATCGTTCAACTGGAATACTGCTTCACCCCATCGGTTGAACAACTGCATGGTCTTGATATTTTTCACCGTGTTCGGCTTGGCAAATACCGTGAAAATGTCGTTCTCTCCGTCGCCATTGGGCGAAAACACATTCGGCACGTACAGATACCGGCGCCGATCCACGAACACAGTGATTTTGTCGTCGTCGCTACAACCGCCCGTTGTCACCACCGTAACCGAGTACGTCGTCGTTACAAATGGTGCGATGCCCTGGGTGAAACACACCGTGCAGTCCGTCGTATCCAGCGGCGGCCCCCAAATAATGGACTGGATGCTGTCTGCCGGCACATTCGCCAGCACCTCCAGCGTTGCACTGTCGCCAATGGGTATGCTTTCCGGCCCGCTCAGTTCCACCTCGAACGGCGGTGGCGCATTCACCACGATCGTTTCGGCTGCCTCACATCCGCTTGCGTCTTCCACCCGAATGTCGAACACACCCGAACTCAGGCCCGAAAATACATTCGAAACCTGTAGCCCGCCGCCGTTCAGCGAATACCGGTACGGCGGAATACCGCCCGAGGCCTGTACCGTGATGGTGCCGTCGCGGCGACCGAAACACGTAATGTTGGTGACCAAAAATGCAATTGTAACCGGTGCCGGCTCTGTGAGGGTTGCGGTAGCCGTTGCCGTGCAATTGTTGGCGTCCGTTACCGTCAGCGTGTAGGTGCCTGCCGTCAAACCGGTAGCCTGTACCGATGTGCTGCCTGACGACCATGCGTAGGTGTAAGGCGGAAGGCCTCCGCCCACAACCACCTGGGCTGTGCCGTCGTCACCGCCTTCGCAACTGATGCCGAAGCCGCCGTAGTCCGAGGTCGTCACCGCGCCGGGTACCGGCGGCAGCAACTGAACTATCGTCGCTTGAGCCGTGGCCGAGTATCCGGTGGACGCCGTGATAACCACGGTATAGGTTCCGGCAGGCAAGCCGCTCACCACTTGCGGGGTGTTCAGCGCATTCACAGAGCCGGTGGCCACCGAGTTGCCGCCCTGCCGCACATCGTACTGGAACGGCGGGATACCCAACGTGGCCGTCAGCGTCAGGGTACCCGTCGCGGAGGCGCAGGGAATATTCGAGCCGACCACGCTGACCTGCGCACCGCAGTTGGCCGGAGGCAGCAACGAAGTCGTCGTGATAACCGTGCTGTCGCAACCAAACTGGTTGGTCAGCACCACCGTTTGCACGCCTACCGATGCCGCATCGCAGGTCGTCAGGGAAATGTTGGTGGTGTTGCTCGGCAGCAATATCACTGTTTCGGTCACGATACTGTCGCAGCCGTACTGATTGGTCAGGTTGTACACAAACACACCGTCGTTGTTTGGATTGCAAGTCGTGGACTGTACCGAAACTGTGTTGCTCGGTAGCAATGAAACCGTAGTTACGATGGTGCTGTCGCAGCCCGCAGCGGTGACGAGCGTTTCGGAGAAAACACCTGCCATGGCCGGGTCGCAAGTCGTAGCCGTCAGCGGTGTGGGCGGAATCGGAACAAAACTCACCGTGGTCGTCACGATACTGTCGCAGCCGTACTGGTTGAAATAACCTTGCGCAAAAATGCCCACATTTGCCGGGTTGCAGGTTGTTTCCGCCACATCCGTAGTATTGCTCGGCAACAATGTGACAGTCGTCACGACGGTGCTGTCGCAGCCCGCAGCCGTAGTTAGTGTCTGCGAAAACACACCGGCAGCACCCGGATTACACGTTGTAGTGCTCACCGGTGTGGGCGGAATGGCAAAAAACGTAACTGTTGTGGTGACAATGCTGTCGCACCCGTACTGGTTGGTCAAATCCTGTACAAATGTGCCGACGTTTGCCGGGTTACAACTCTGCCCGGACAGTGCAGTGGTATTGCTCGGTAGCAGCGATACCGTCGTCACGACCGTGCTGTCGCATCCCGCTGCCGTGAGGAGCGTTTCGGAGAAAACTCCGGCCAGTGCCGGGTCGCAGGTGGTGGCTGTCAGCGGGGTTGGGGGTATGGCAAAAAACGACACCGTTGTGGTTATGATACTGTCGCAGCCATATTGGTTGCTCAGGTTTTGCACGAATGTGCCGATTTCAGCAGGGTTGCAACTTTGCTCATCAATGGATGTCGTGTTACTTGGCAACAGAGAAACAGTGGTCACGATCGTACTGTCACACCCGTATTGATTGGTCAGTACGTTCGTGAATACCCCGACCTGTGCCGGGTCGCAAGTGGTTAGCGCTACCGGCGTTTGGTTACTTGGCAACAGCGTTACCGTGGTCACAACCGTGCTGTCGCAGCCTTCGGCAGTGGTGTAGGTTTGGCTAAACACGCCCGCCGCTGCCGGATCGCAAGTCGTAAGCGGAACTTGTGTGATCGGAAGCCCGGCAAAGGAAACCGTTGTAATCACCACACTGTCGCAGCCAATAGACGAGACATAATTATCATAAAAAACGCCAATCTCTGCCGGATTGCAGGAGGCTGAAAACAGGAGCACCGTGTCGGACAGCGAGTAGTTCACCGTTAGGGTAACTGTACTGTCACAGCCATACTGGTTGGTGAGATTTTGCACAAAAACTCCGGTGAGTGCAGGATCGCAACTGGTGCCGAACAGGTTGGTCGTACTGGTCGGATTCAGGTTTACCGTTGTGATGACCACACTGTCGCAGCCGTTCAATTGGCTGAAGGTTTGCGAAAACACGCCCACCTGGGCTGGGTCGCAGGAGCCGGTGACGATCTGCGTGGTATCAATTTCGAATACGGTCAGTGTGGTAATAATCACGCTGTCGCAGCCAAAGATGCTGTTCAGGCTGTCGTTGTACACGCCCGAAGTTGTTTGCAAGGCGCCACCCAGCAAAATGGATTCGCCTTCACAAATTTGAGCCGTTGCATTGACGGTGTAGTTCGGCTGCACCACGGCTGATGCACCGCCACTTATTACTGCCGTACAAGTTGGAGTAGAACCGTCGTTGGCACTTATCAGGGAGTAGTTGGTATTGGCTGCAGGCGTGAGCGTAACGGTATGCCCATTGGAGATGTCGGTGAGAGTATTATTTTGTGAACCGTTCGACCAGACTACGTCAAACGGCGCGTTTCCGGTCGTGCTGAATGTGAGGGTAATACTCTGCCCGGCACAAATTTGACCGCCGCCACTAAGGGCGACGGTAGGCAAGGGCGCCACCTGTACGGTCCGGCAAATCGGCGGGATACTGCCACAAGCATTTGAAACAGCCACACATACCTGTCCGCTGGACGCATTGGCAAAATTAACACTTATGGTATCGCCCGAACCGGTCAGCACGGCGCCCGGGGGTACTGTCCAGTTGTAATTCGTGCCGAGTTGGAACGTGTCCAATGTAAACAAATAAGCGCCTCCATTGGCGCAAACAGCACCAGGCCCGCTCAACTGGGGCGGAGCGATAGGTTGTTGTACCACAATCGGCAAACACGCGGGGGCAGATGCACCACACGCGTTATTGGCTGTCACACAGAGTGGGCCGTTCAGGATAGTATCCCAGGTGATTTGAATGGAATTTGGAGGTATTGAAGTAAACGGAATACCGCCGGGAGTTGTCCAGACAAAAGATGTGGGAGGCGGCGCGCCGTTAGCCGTTACCGTGTAGATAACCGTTGAATCACCACAAGGGTTGGGATTGCCCGCAAGTGTTGGCGTTTGTGGTGTGGCAAAGTCGGCCAATACGGTGACACAAGAGGTGTCTCTACAAAATACGCCTCCCCGGGCGTGTGTAACAATAAGGCAATACTGACCGGGTTGATTCACCTGCACAGTTGGTTGGTTGGAAAGCCCTACGATGCCGGGGCCGCTCCAGTTGTACAAGGTGATGCCGCCAAATGCTGCTGCGGAGTTGATTGGCGAAGCGCTCCCGTCCAGCGTTACCACTTTGTTGCTGTCGCAATCCAACATTTTCGGCGTAGCTATGATTGCCATTGGTTCCATCAAAGCCAAATAAAAGTTGATGATACTGTCGCAACCTAAGTAGCCCTTACAAACATGCTGGTATCCGCCAGTAATGTTGTACTCTTCGCCACAAACTACATGGTTGTCTGGGGCGCATTTATTTATCTGAAATAACGGCGAATTATATGTCGGAACAGGTTTAATCCGGCATGTAACCACACTGTCGCAGCCCTGGTACGTCTCGTATGTATTCACGTAGGTACCCGGCAGGTCGTAAAAGTTACCGGAGCACTCCACGGTTTCGCCCGCGCATTGGAGCACTTCGATCAGTGTTGCCTCCCGACGGCCAATCTCGATGTCCTGGCAATTTTCATTTGGGCAAGTAGTACTCATCACGCAAATCTGAGCAGGCCCTTGCTCCAGCCAGTTGATCGCAACCTGCTGTACGTTGGTAGATGGACCGACAAACGAGCCGGCACCCGGCGGGTTGATACTCCAGTTGCCTGGAATGTTACTCGTGTAGACTTGCGCGCCGGTTGGCAAACATACCAAGGGATTGAAATTTCCAATGATTGGATTGGAGCCGTTTATGGCGTAATCACAAATAGCCCCGGAACAACCATCAATCGTCATGTAATACGTTTGGCCGGGCACCAGATTATTTCCAGTGATCGTGTACATACCACCGGGACTCATGCCGGAAACGCAAGGCCCCTCAAAAGTGAAACTATTACAGTCCGTAGTTGACAATATTGCCGCCTGTAAACAACTACCCGAGGAACATCCCAATACCTCAAATGTGAAGTTTACAGTCGTTGCATCTGCCACAAATGCAAACCAGTGGTTGTTCTCAATCGAACTGCACCAGGAAGGGGGCAAGGATATCGGAGCATCCGGCGTTGTAGCCCCCATGTAACAATTCAACTCGGCGGGACTGGCCATCACACACGCATCCGCTGCATTTACCGAAGGCATTGGAATAGGACACGGCGCTGTATTGCACTGCGCCTGTGCCTTTTCATGCAGCACTTGTGAAAAAACGATGATCAAACCAATTGTAAAAATTCGATTCATAGTCATGCTTTGTTTAAAATATTTTCTCAAGAATAATTACCTGCTGATGGTCACATCACCGCTGTACACTTCCACCACGCCGTCAATAAATTCCACCTCGATCATCCAGGCAAATACTGCCGGGTTCATCGGCTGGCCGCGGAAAGTACCGTCCCAACCGATGTTCGGGTTGTTCGGCTGAAAATCGTTCAACTGGAATACGGCTTCGCCCCAGCGGTTGAACAACTGCATGGTCTTGATATTCTTTACCGTGTTCGGTTTCGCAAATACTGTGAAAATGTCGTTCTCCCCATCCCCATTGGGGGAAAACACATTCGGCACATACAGATACCGGCGCCGATCCACGAATACGGTAATCTTGTCGTCGTCGCTGCAACCGCCCGTTGTCACCACCGTAACCGAGTACGTCGTCGTTACAAACGGCGCGATGCCCTGTGTGAAACAAACCGTGCAGTCCGTCGTGTCCAGCGGCGGCCCCCAAATGATGGACTGGATGCTGTCTGCCGGCACATTAGCCAGAATTTCCAGGGTCGCGCTGTCGCCGATGGCGATACTCTCGGGACCGTTCAGTTCCACCTCGAATGGCGGCGGCGCATTCACCACGATCGTTTCGAGGGCCTCACAGCCGCCGGCGTCTTCCACCCGGATGGCAAACACACCCGAACTAAGGCCGGTGAATACATTCGACGCCTGTAGCCCACCGTTGTTCAGCGAGTACCGGTAGGGCGGAATACCACCCGAGGCCTGCACCGTGATGGTACCGTCGCGGCGACCGAAACACGTAATATTGGTGACCAAAAATGCAATCGAAACCGGTTCCGGCTCGGTCAGGGTCGCCGTGGCCGTGGCTGTGCAGTTGTTGGCGTCCGTAACCGTCAGCGTATAAGTGCCCGCCGTCAGGTTGCCGGCTTGTACCGACGTGCTGCCCGAGGACCACGCATAAGTGTAAGGCGGAAGGCCGCCGCTCACAGCCACCTGGGCTGTGCCGTCGCCGCCGCCTTCGCAACTGATGCCGAAGCCCCCGTAGTCCGAGGTCGTCACTGCGCCGGGTTCCGGCGGCAGCAACTGCACCACCGTCGCCTGTGCCGTCGCCGAGTAGCCGGTGGACGCCGTTATGACCACAGTGTAGGTGCCGGCGGGCAAGCCGCTTACCACATGCGGAGTGTTCAGCGCATTCACCGAGCCGGTAGCCACCGAATTAACGCCTTGCCGCACATCGTACTGGAACGGCGGGATACCCAGTGTGGCTGTCAGTGTCAGCGTGCCCGTCGTGGATGCACAGGGAATATTCGAACCCACCACGCTCACCTGAGCGCCACAATTGGCCGGTGGCAGCAGCGAAGTGGTCGTGATGACCGTGCTGTCGCAACCAAACTGGTTGGTCAGCACCACCGTTTGAACGCCTACCTGTGCAACATCACAAGTGCTCAGCGAAATATTGGTCGTATTGCTTGGCAGCAAAAGCACTGTTTCGGTTACGATACTGTCGCAGCCGTACTGGTTGGTCAAGTTGTACACAAACACCCCGTCGGCATTCGGGTCGCAGGTCGTGGATTGAACCGACACCGTGTTGCTCGGCAACAACGTCACCGTGGTTACAAGGGTACTGTCGCAGCCTGCAGCGGTGACGAGTGTTTCTGAAAAAACACCAGCCATGGCCGGGTCGCAAGTAGTTGCCGTCAGCGGCGTAGGGGGGATGGCGAAGAATGTCACTGTTGTAGTCACGATGCTGTCGCAGCCATACTGGTTGGTCAGGTCCTGGATAAAAGTACCAACTTCAGCGGGGTTGCAACTTTGGCCGGATAGCGAAGTCGTATTGCTTGGCAGCAAAGACACTGTGGTTACGAGTGTACTGTCACAGCCCGCTGCAGTGACCAGGGTTTGGGAAAACACACCTACCATTGCCGGATCGCAGGTAGTGGCCGTCAGCGGCGTAGGTGGTATAGCGAAGAACGACACCGTTGTGGTCACGATACTGTCACAGCCATACTGATTGGTCAAATTCTGAACGAATGTGCCGACCTCGGCTGGATTACAACTTTGGCCGGTCAGCGCTGTCGTGTTGCTCGGCAACAAGGAAACGGCCGTAATCACCGTGCTATCACAACCGTTTTGATTGGTCAGAACCTGCATGAAGGTACCTACGTTAGCCGGATCGCAATCGGCGGCGGACAAATACGTTGTGTCGCTGGCCAACAAAGAAACGGTAGTCATCAAGACACTGTCGCAGCCGTCGGCGGTGACTAATGTCTGGAAAAACACGCCGGTAGCCCCCGGGTCACAGGATGCTGCCGTGAGTTGGGTGGTGTCGAGGTGGAAAAAGGAAATTGTGGTAAACACCGTGCTGTCACAACCGTTTTGGTTGGTCAAATCCTGTACAAAAACACCTACTTCCGACGGGTTGCAACTCGCGCCAAACAACAATGTAGTATCGCTGGCAAGGAGTGTTACCGTGGTTATGATGATGCTGTCGCAGCCTTCGACCGACTGGAGTGTTTGACTAAATACACCTACTCCTGCAGGATCGCATGTGGCGTCGGTCAGGTTGGTAGTGTAGGAATCCGAGTATGTCACAGTAGTGGTTACGATACTATCGCACCCCCACTGGTTGGTCAAATTTTGCACAAAAACTCCCACATTCGCCGGGTCGCAACTGGTTGTGAACAACGATATGGCATCGGAAGGTAACAGGTTTATTGAAGTAATTACCACACTGTCGCAGCCGTTGGTTTGCGACAAAATCTCGGTGGTAGTGCCGACCAGTGCAGGATCACAGTTGGTGCCGATTACAACTATCGTAGTGTCAACGACATTAACCGTAAGTGCGCTGATGATGACACTGTCGCAGCCATGCAAGGTGTTCAACGTATCATAATACACGCCGGACGTGGTTTGATTGGCCCCGCCAAGCAACATGGACTCGCCCTGGCAAATGACAAACGATTGGTTGGTTGTTGCCGGATTCCATACGGTTACCGTCTCGTTATCGTTGGATGCAGTTACGCAAGCATTCGGAGCAGTGTTGTCGGCCACAGATACGAGGCTGTATGTGGTAGTTTGCAACGGATTAACCGGAACAACATGCCCGTTGGAAATATTATTCAGCGTGGTGGTTTGATTCCCATCGAACCAGACGACATCAAATGGCCCGTTGCCGCTGAGTATAAAGGTCAGATCTACTGACTCGCTGAGGCAAATTTCGACGCTGCTACTCAAATCAACCGCAGGCGCCGGAGATACCTGTACATTTCGGCAAACAGGAGGAATGGAACCGCATACATTCGATGCCGTCACACATACCTGCCCGCTCGTTGCGTTTGTAAAATCCACGCTAATCGAATCACCGGAACCGGTGAAAACGGCGCCTGCCGGAACAACCCAGTTGTAATTAACCCCGGCTTGCTGAGTATCCAGTGTGAACAAGTAAGCACCGCCGTTGGTACACACGGTGGCCGGACCCGACATTTGAGGCGAGACAATTGGCTGAAGTACGGTAATCGGAATGCAAGCCGGGCTTGATGCGCCACAGGAGTTATTGGCTGTAACACAAAGCGTATCCAGCACCACATTTGTCCAGGTGATCTGGATAGAATCAAACCCGAGTGTTGTGATCGGGGTATTGTTTTTGGAGGTCCACACGAATGAGGTCGGCGGTGGATTACCGTTTGCGGTTGCGGTGTAAATAACGGTCGAGTCGCCGCATGGATTCGGATTCCCGGAAATGATGGGCAGCGGAGGAATAGCACTATTTGCCAGTACCGTTATGCAGGTTGTATCGGCGCAATAAACCCCGCCTCGAGCATGTGTAACGGTGAGGCAATACTGGCCGGGCTGGTTCACTTGCACATCGGGTTGATTAAATGCGCCTACAATGCCGGGGCCGGTCCAATTGTACAGCGTGATGCCTCCCGGTGCGTTATTCGGCGGCGAAGCACTACCGATAATGGTCACCGTCAGGTTGCTGTCGCAGTCCAGAATATCCGCCGGAGCGATAATCGCCTGCGGTTCCATGATGGCTAAGTTGACATTCACGATGCTGTCGCAACCCAGATAATTTTCACAAACCTCGGAATGCAAGGCCGTCTCGAACAGGGTGTTATCACAAATTTTGTACTCATTCGGACCGCAGAGATTTACAAATGAAAAGGGAGAAAAAGTGGTTGGAACCAACCGAATGGAACATCTCACAATACTGTCGCAGCCAAGATCGGTTGTCAGGGTAACCGGGAAAGTACCGGGAGCGGAAAATTCCTGTCCGGCACATGATACACTGCCGGGCGGGCTTTGACATAAGTTATAAATTTCTGTAGTCGTGACGGTCGGGATCAACTTGATCTTACACGTCACTATGCTGTCGCAGCCGCTATCGGCTTTCAGAACGACCGGAAAATTGCCCGGTGCAGCAAAGGTTTTGCCGGCACAGGTAGTAGTTTTACCCTGACAGATGTAAGTTTCTTCATCCGTATAAACGACCTCTCCGATGTTGATATCAATGCATAACTCCGGAGCATTGGGGCATGTGGTGCCCTGAGCACAAACCTGAGCGGGACCGGATTGCTGCCAAACTATGGAGGCCTGTGTTTGGGCCGCGTTTACAGTCATCGTACCAGCCGTTGGAGGGTTAAGTGTCCAGTTGGAAGGCGTGTTTGTGGTATACACACTTGGAACGGGAGAAGGCAAACAAACACCGGAAGTTGGTCCATTTATGGTTGGGTTGACACCATTTATGGAATAATCGCACTGCGCGCCTGAGCTCCCATCTACACAGATATAATACGTTTCGCCGGGGATAAGCGGGGAAGCAACAAGCGTGGCAGACCCCCCGGAGGGAATATTTCCAATACACGGAGAGACAAACTGAAAGTTGATACAATCAGTTGTGGAAAGGACGGCAACCTGAATACCGTTGCCAACTGCACAGCCGTACACGTCAAATGTAAAGCTAGCACTGGTGGCATCGGCTACAAAAGCAAACCAGTGGTTGTTGTGAATTGCCGAACACCAAAAGGGCGGAAAAGAAACTGGCTGATCCTCCGTAGTGGCACCGAAATAACAATCCAGTGCAGCAGGGCTGGGATTTACGCACGCTTCCTGCGCATTGACAGATGGCGTGGGCACTACGCATTGCGACGGATTGCATTGCGCAAAGCCTTGAGAAGGATTAAAAAAAATAAATATTCCTATCACCGTCAGGGGAAAAAATAATCTCATAACATTCTGATTTTAAGAACTGTAACAAAGCAGTTTTGTGATACAAGTATGTGTTTGTTTGCGTAAAAATAAGCCAAACCGGCAACATTCACCGTCTTTTAAACGGAGAAAGTTTCAGCCTCCAGATTTTTATGTTAAAAGGCACAAGCAGCTACAAAGTGCGAGATCAGAACCGGCTCCCCTTCGCTGCCTGTTGTTAAAAAGAAGGCATAACTTTGGCCCGCAAAATGTTTCAGCCATGCGCTATTTGTTTTTGATTCGACATGCCAAATCCAGTTGGGATGCACCAAGCCTGCGCGATTTTGACCGACCGCTGAATGAGCGGGGGGGGCACGACGCTCCGCGCATGGCTAAACTACTTTTTCAAAAAAATATTCGCCCGGATTTGATCGTCAGCAGTCCGGCGAAACGCGCCCTCACGACCGCGCGCTTTTTCGCAGAAGGACTGGGCATCCCTCCGGATAGTATTGTTCAGAAAGCCGAGATTTACGACGCGTTCGCCACCGATATTTTGCAGATAATCCAGGAGCTCCCGGATCATGCACAAACCGTGTTTTTGTTTGGCCACAACCCCACCTTCACGGATGTGGCCAACCGGTTTGCAGATCAGTATATCGGTAATATCCCTACCTGTGGCGTTGTCTGCATTGAGTCAACCGCTCCCGGTTGGGCAGACTTCAATACCGCCAATGCACGTGTGATCGCTCAACTATTCCCAAAAGAAGTCCTGTGAAAACATACCGCTCCCTTTTCCTGACGGCAGTATGCGCTATTGCTCTGTCGGCTTGCCGGGAAGTACCCGAACAACCCACATTATCCGATGCAACTTTAGCCCGGATTATGGCCGATCTCCATGTTGCCGAAGCAGCAACAACCGGGCTGGGAGGCTATGAAAAAGACAGCCTGACACAGGTGTATTTCAAACAGGTATTTGAAATACACGGCATAAAAAAAGAAGAGTACGAAAGGAATATTCGCCTCATTGCACGGGACGAACTGCACCTTGCCGAGGTCGCCGATTCAGCAATTGCACTACTTAAAATGAGACGCGAGGAGTAAGGAATTCCCTTTCAGACTCGCCCATCATTACTTGAGCACTTCCGCTACCAGATCTGCTGCTTCCTGGAATTCAACAGCGCCCATAACCTGCAAGCCCGACTCGTCAATAATTTTTTTGGCAATGTCGGCATTGGTGCCCTGCAGACGCACAATGACCGGCACGGGGATATTACCGATTGATTTGTAGGCATCCACCACGCCCTGCGCTACGCGGTCGCAACGCACGATTCCGCCAAAAATATTGATGAGGATTGCCTTCACATTCGGGTCTTTCAGGATGATGCGCATGGCGTTTTCCACCCGCTGGGCATCGGCAGTACCGCCCACATCAAGGAAGTTGGCAGGCTCGCCACCGGAAAGTTTGATCAGGTCCATCGTGGACATGGCCAGTCCGGCCCCATTGACCATGCAGCCGACGTTGCCGTCGAGTTTCACGTAGTTTAAATCGTAAGATCGGGCTTCCACATCCGTCGGATCCTCCTCATCGGTATCGCGCTGCGCTTCCAGATCGGTATGCCGGAACAGACCGTTTTCGTCGAGCGACACCTTGGAGTCCACAGCGATGATCTTGTCGTCGGAAGTCTTCAGACAAGGGTTAATTTCGAAAAGTGTGGCATCGCTGCCCACGTATGCCGCGTAGAGTTTTTGCACAAAAGCCACCATTTCCTTGTGTGCAGCCCCGCTCAAACCGAGGTTGAACGCCACTTTGGCCGCCTGGAACGGACGAAGACCGAGCAGCGGATCCACAAACTCGGTGAACACGCGGTCGGGCGTTTCTTCTGCCACCTTCTCGATATCCATACCACCGTCGGGCGAATAGATGATGACGTTGCCGCCACGCCCGCGGTCGGTCAGGATGCTGATGTAAAATTCTTTCGGTTCCGTGGCGCCCGGGTAAAACACATCCTGTGCCACCAAAACCTTGCGCACGAGTTTACCTTCCGGCGGTGTTTGCGGGGTTTTGAGCATCATGCCGAGAATCCGGCCAGCGATTTCACCGGCTTGTTCAGCACTTTTGGCCAATTTCACACCGCCGCCCTTGCCGCGCCCACCTGCATGAATTTGTGCCTTGACGACGCACCAGTCCGAGTTGTACAACTCCTTGAGTTTTATTGCAGCGTCTACAGCTTCCTGTGCCGTATGCGCCAGTATACCTTCCTGAATTTTTACACCGTAGGATTTAAGCAGCTCCTTGCCCTGATACTCGTGAAGATTCATTGAGTGATTGCGTGAATGAGTGAGTGATTGACTGTCGGGGCGCAAAAGTACATTTACATGCCGGAAATTCCGGCCAGAACCGGAATTCAATTTTTTCCAATGCAAACAAATATCGAAATGAATCAAGCCGGGTTTATTGCCGAAACTCCGGGTTGTTCAAAAACCCCTGGTCGGTCAGGCTGTGCAAAAATGCCAGCATATCAGCGCGTTCGGAGGGCGTCAGGCCGAAAGGGCGTAGCAAATGGCTTTTGTTGGGATGATTTTTCCCGCCGGATTGGTAATGGTCAAGTACGGCATCGAGGGTAGGCAAACTCCCGTCGTGCATGTACGGCGCCGTTATAGCCACATGGCGCAGGGTGGGTATTTTGAATACTGCTAGGTCGCTTTCCCGACCGGTGAGGCGAAAGCGTCCGGGATCGGCATAGGTTTCGTAGAGGCCGTTGTTGGCAAAGTCCTGATTCGAGAACAGAAACCCGGAGTGGCATTTTCCGCAGCCCGTTTTTTCACTCTGAAACAGCTCGTAGCCGCGCTTGACCGATGCCGATACCGCATTGGTTTTGTTTTGAAAAAACCAATAGTCAAATGGTGAATTTCCGCTCACAAGGGTGCGTTCAAACGCCGCAATGGCGCGTGTAATCACAAAAGCATCTGGTTTCCGGTCGTAGGCTTTTTGCGCCTGTGCCACGTATTCAGGTATCCGGTTGAGGCGATCGGCTATTTCCAAAATATTGAAATCAAACTCGTTATGTTCCTGAATCGGCACCAGTACCTGCATTTCAAGAGTAGGCACCCCACCCTCCCGCAGCAGGCTGTTCAGGTAACCGACATTGGCCAGGGTCGGCGCGTTTCGGGTACCCGGGCGGCCTTCGATACCCGGAGTTTGCGGCAAACTGTCGGCAAATGCCAGGTGCGGACGATGGCACGTCGCGCAGGAAAGCGTGCTGTCGCGAGACAGGGCCGGATCAAAAAACAGCCGCTTGCCCAATTCCACACGCGAGCGCGTCAGAGAATTGTCCGTCGGGATTTCCATCGCCGGAAATCCCGACGGTACGGTCAGCGCGTATGCATCCGGGTCGGCTGTAGGCGGATCTTTGACGCAGCCGGCTAAAAGGGAAAAAGCAAAAATCCCGGGAATCAACCGGTAGAATGTCATGGTCACTCAATAATAACCAGTTGTTTACGTGCAATCAGCCGGGAGGCATCGTAAAACGCGTAGTGGTACAACCCGGGCGGCACATCAACCAGTTGAATATCCAGCACACCGGCGTGCGGCAGGTTCTCAAACCGGCGCAAAGGCTGCCCGAGCGTATTGGTTAACACCACAACAAGCGGCCCCTGTGCCTTCAGGTCGTATCGAACGGAAGTAAGCGTACGTGCCGGGTTTGGGGAAGCCGAAATCTGCGCCGACTGAAGCGTCGGCATACCTGTACTGCTTGCCTGGCCGAATGCGATAAAGTTCTTGGTCGCTGCATTTTGCATCATAGTGGCATTGATCGGGCCGCTGCCATGCTGGGTCAGGTTGCCGCTCATATCCAGTTTGTCGAACAGGCGGGCATAGTCCAGTTTCAAATCCACTTGCAACACACCGCTTGCGAGTGTGCCTGTCCCGGTAAGTTCTACTGTTTGATACAGGCTGTCGCCGAGGTTATGGTACTGGAAAATCGTTTCCGGAATGTTGTCGCCGTTTTTGTCCAGCAAGCCTTCGATTGCCATGAACCGGTATCCTGCCGTCCAGCCCCAGTGCATGGTGGGATTCTGGTTTGCCAGCGGATGCCCGGCGGGATATGCCGACGGATCGAGGTGGTTGTGCGCGGCATCCACGCCGAGGTGCAGGGTCAGTCCCGTTATCTGCTCCACCGGCCAGATGCCCGCGCCGTATGTGCGGTTCGGCGTGTTGGCATTTACCAGCAGGTACACATTGTTGAGCGGCAACTTGCTGCCGTCGGGCTTGTTCAGTTCGATCTCCGCGATGTAGAATTCCGCGCGGGTCAACAAGGCTTTTCGTCCGTCGGGAAGGGTAAAAATCGTGGAGTTGAGCGCCAGCGGTTCCGAGCCGACCCGATGGTCAAAACGAAAAACCACGTCGTTGTTTTGGGCAAAAACAGAGCCGGCCACCACTATGAGGGCCGACAAAAGAACAGACTGTTTCATGGTTGATCAATTTTTAGGCACCTCGGGGTCTTCGCATGATTTGGCGGTACTCGGAGCACCGCTTCGGTCATATTTGCAGCAGCCGTGCAGGTCGTTGTACACGGCATCGGGGGCTTTGTAACCCACATTGTCGTAACCGGACTGTGCCACGGCTTTCTGGATTACATCGGCAGAGGTTTTAGCCGGGTCAAAAACGACCGTCAACTGGTCGGTATCTACATCCCAGTTGGCTTTGACCGCACCGGCGCCGAGGGCTGCTTTCTCGATAATGCGCTGACACATACCGCAGTTTCCGAGGACGAGAAAAGTCTCCGTTTTTTCGGATTGAGCCGTTGTCGTTTTGGCAGATTTTTTAACCATGCCGGACTGAGCCTGCAATCCAAAGGTAAACAGGGCGGCAAAAATCAGGATCAATCGAACTCTCAGGTGTACCATGGCGTGTGCTTTTATTTTGGTGTGCAAAAATGCGGCTTTTCAGACGATTTGTGCACGCAGCCGGTTCCACGGGCCGGCGTTGTACGCCTCAACCCCGTTCTTTTTGAGCAAGCCGACCGCCGCACCACTGCGAGCGCCGCTTCGGCACACTGCGATGATCGGTACTTTTTTGTTTTTCAGCATAGCCAGTTTTGAGGCGATCTGGTCGAGCGGGATGTTGATGGAACCGGACACATGGCCGGATTTAAATTCTTCCGGAGTGCGTACATCCACTACGACAGCACCGGCTGCGATTAAATTTTTGAAGTCAACATCAGAAGCACCGCCGAAGAGCGATTTCAGGAACTTGAGCATAACGATCTTGTCAGGTTTTAATTGAACAGTTTTGGGTTGAATTAGTTGGCGAGCATAATTTCCATATCGAACAGTCCGCCGCCGTTGTACAGGTCGGTCAGCCCTGCCTGTTTGAGCATTTGAACCGCAATCCCGCTACGGTTGCCGCTACGACAATACAGCACACGCGGAGCCGGCAGTGCGGCAATCTCCGCAACACGCTGCGACACTTCATCAAGCGGAATATTAATCGCGCCTTTGACGTGCCCCATTTGAAATTCTCCGGGAGTCCGTACGTCAATCACGGCAGTTCCGGGCGTACGTACAATTTCTGATAAAGATGACATTGGTGATAAAAGTGTTGTTGCGTGAAAGAAAGGTGCAAAGGTTCTCCTTGTAACCAATTACGCCACAAAGGTACCGGCATGCTAAAACGAAAATCCGTGACTGATGTCACATCAGCCCTTATTCCTGCACGATCGTCTTGACGGTCGCCTTTTCCGCTCCGGTTTCGAGCGTTACCAAATACGTTTGCCCGGCTGCTATGTGGTCAAGCCGCCGGGTAATGATGTTTTCTCCCACGAACAAGCCGGACACCTGTTCTTGCACAATGATCTTGCCGGTCATATCTCCAATAGTCAATTTTACCGACCCGGCTTTTTCAAGGTTAAATTTGATACCAAACACGCCGTTATTCGGGTTTGGAAACACCCGCATACGCAATGTCCCGACACTCTGCGGGTTCAAGTTGTGTATGGCGGTAGCCGTGTTTTTCACCACAAATACTTTGAAAATCATACTGCTCGCGCTGCTTTCCACTCCAGTATTAATCCAGAAAATATTCGGCGCCGTGCTGGCGATGCCGCCGTAAATGTAGCCCGCGTGCACCGTATCGCCGGAGAGGTCATCCATTTTCAGTACACCATTGGGATATGCCGGAAGGTTTTCCAGTGCAATGAACTCCGCACCTGCTCCCAGCAAAGCAGGCATTTCCACAGGCAACTTGAACTCCGCCATAGTACCGTCGGCACGGCGAGTGACGCGTGCAATGGTTTTGACAAACGGCACGTCGTTGTCCTGAACCAGCGTGCCGAGACTGTCGTAGAATTGCGCAATTCCCCCGAAAAATACCGTGTGCATGGCGTTTTCCTGTGCCGAATACAAGGGCAAAACCGCACAATGGTAGTGGTTGTAGTACTGCGAAAAATCGTTGTTTACGACGTATCCACTGCTGTCAATGTTGACGCAGTTCAGAAACGGCAAATCAACCGTTGGCTGAAACACACCGGAAAAGGCGGTCAACCCCTCCTCCCCGTTTGGCATGATCTGAGCAGTAACGTTGTAGTCCCGGCGGTGCAAATTGATGGAATCGGTAGCCGGGGGAAAATGTGTCACTACCAGATTGCTTCCATCATCCGACAGGCCAAATGGCCGTATCTGATCAGTATATTTCTGCTCAAACCCCGGGCCATGGGCCGGCCCCATCGGATTGTAACGCCCCATGAATCGCTGCCCGCCCACCAAATACCAGGTGTCGTATATTTTGGATAAATGCCCGCCTGTCACGGAAAACTTTTCGTCTGTAATTTGCCGGAAATAATTAGCGAAAGGCTGCCCGGAAACAACTGCTCCTATTACCGCAGGTACGTCAACCGCGGTCAATTTGTCGTACGTAACGTGGTCGCCCGCAGTGCCACTGTACCCGTATCCGCCTGTGATGTACAAATAGCGCCCTTCCTGATGAAATTGCATATTGGTCGAACTCAATTGCTCTTGCATGGCTACCGGCAAAGATGTGAGCGGCGCCGACCATTCTTGCAGGTTTACCGGGTCAATGACGATCAGTTGGTTGTTGTGTCCGGCAATATCGAAAGTGGCAAACGGCTGCCGGCGGTGCAAGCCGTCGAGCCGACCTCCGAGAATGAGCCACTTGCCGTCGTGCCTGCCATACGCAAACGACTGCAGGCCACCGATTGCGGGCACGGTTACAGGCTCAAGGTAGATACTGAACGGAGTGGTCTGGGCCACCAGACTTGCAGAAATCAGCATAAAAACGGCAGCATAAAAAGTAAACCTTTTCATCGAACGAATCATATTGGCGACCAATGGTCAAATGAAAAATAAATTCGGGCAAAGTTCGTCCGGATGGCTTTTCAACACCGTGACAATTGTCACAAACACCGACATTTGATGAACAGGACGAGCGCTCCTCCGATCCGTCGCAATTTGACGCTATTGTTAATTTACGCCAAACCGGTGCGCACGCACGCACGGGCTTTTCTACCTTTACGCCCCGCCAAAAGAAACACACTTTAACCACCTTTACGGAATGATCCGACTTTTCCTGTTTTCCAACCTGTTTCTCCTCCTTGCACAAGGCATCACCGCGCAAACGGCTACCCTCCGCGGCGCCGTAACCGATGCCGACAACAACGCTCCGGTAACCGACGCTGCCGTAGTGCTCACCGGCACAGGCATCTTCGCCGCTACCGACAACCGCGGCAAATTTGTACTCGAAAACCTGCCGGCCGGTTCGTACAACATCAGCGTCAGCCGTGCAGGCTACCTGCCCGGTGAGGCTGCCGCGACCCTGACCGACGGCCAGGAACTGCAACTCGCTATCACCCTGCGCCGCGACCCAACCAGCACTTCCGCCAACGCCGCAGATGTGCCGACGATCACCCTCGAAGAAGCCGAAGAACAAGCCGACGGCATCGGTGAAATAGCCAACCTGTTGCACGCCTCGCGCGATGTATTTCAGAACGCTGCCAATTTCGGCTGGAGCGTATTCCGCTTTCGCGAACGCGGCTATGACTCCGAGAACTTTCCGTTGTTCTTGAACGGTATCAGCATCAACGACCCCGAGTCGGGCATCGCGTTTTTTGGCGAATTAGGCGGTATGAACGACGTGCTGCGCAACCGCCAAAGTGTGATCGGCCTCGATCCGGCCGAATTCGCCTTTTCCGAAATCGGCGGCGCATCAATCATTGATACCCGGGCCAGTACGCAGCGCAAGCAAATCCGCGCGTCGTACGCCGTCAGCAACCGGACGTACAACCACCGCGTCATGCTCACTGCCAGTACGGGCCTCATGCCGGGGGGCTGGGCAGTGTCGCTTTCGGGCAGCCGGCGCTGGGCGCAGGAAGGCTGGCACGACGGCACGTTCTTCGACGGGTACTCGTACTTTTTGTCGGTAGACAAAATTATCAACGAACG
>JAEUUV010000201.1 GCA_016787285.1 Saprospiraceae bacterium
CGCTGGGTACGGCGCAGATTATTGGTCCACAACGTGGCGCTCAGGCCATAAGGCGAACCGTTGGCTAAGGCCAGCGCCTCGTCGTCGGTATCGAAGGGCTGGATGGTGACCACCGGGCCGAAAATTTCCTCCTGATTGGTGCGGCATTCCAGGGTCAGGCCTTCGATGACCGTGGGCGCGATGTAGTACCCGCCCGCCAAACGGCCCGGCAACTGCAAAGCGTGCCCGCCGCACAGGATACGGCCGCCCTCCTGCCGCGCCAGTTCAATGTACGACAGCACTTTGTCGTAGTGCATTTTGGATACTACGGCTCCGAGCCGGCTGCCCGGGTCGGCGGGATCGCCTACACGCATGGCCTGTACGCGGGCCACAAAGTCGTTTTTGAACCGCTCGTACAGCGGCCGCTCCACGTAGATGCGCGAGCCGCAGAGGCAAATCTGCCCCTGGTTGTTGAACGATGAGCCGACGGTTGTTTCCAGCATCTGCTCGTAGTCGCAGTCGGCAAAGATGAGGTTGGGGTTTTTGCCGCCTAATTCGAGCGAGAGTTTTTTGAACATGGGCGCGGCGATGCGGGCGATTTCGGCGCCGGCGCGGGTGCTGCCGGTGAACGACACGGCTTTCACCAACGGATGCCGCACGATGGCCTCGCCGGCGCGCGGGCCGAGGCCATGCACGATGTTCAGCACGCCCGGCGGCAGCCCGGCGGCGGTGCATATTTCGCCCAGCAGGTAAGCGCTGTAGGGCGTCACCTCGGAAGGCTTGCCCACTACGCAGTTGCCCGCCGCCAGCGCGGGCGCTATTTTCCAGGTAAACAGGTACAGCGGCAGGTTCCAGGGCGAAATGCCGCCCACCACGCCGAGCGGCTGGCGCAGGGTGAAACTCGTGGCGCCGGGCATAGCGTGGCTTTCGGAAGCAAAGTGCAGGAGCGCCGTAGCGAAAAACTTGAAGTTGAGCGCCGCACGCGGGATGTCCACGGTGCGCGAAGCCGTGATCGTTTTGCCGGAGTCCAGGCTTTCGGCTTCGGCCAGCCGGTCGAGGTTGGCTAGGATACCGTCGCTGATGCCGCGCAGGATGTCGTGGCGCTGTTCGAGCGGCATGGCGGCCCAGGCGGGAAAGGCGGCGGCGGCGGCCTGAACGGCCAATTCCACGTCCTCGGGGCCGGAGTCGGGAATTTGTCCGTACACCTCCCCGGTGGCGGGGGCGATGTTGTCGAGGTATCGTCCGCCAAGCGGGGGCACGAAGTGGCCGTTGATGTAATTTTGAATGATGCGCATGGTTGCGGGCGAAATTTACGGGGCGAAGGTAGGAGAGCTTTAAATGACCGGAGTAACGGTTTTATGGGGTTCGCGTTACTCATCAAAAACTATTTTTAAAATAAATAAACTTCCCGATTGAAAAAGCGGTTGAACTATCGTTTTTTTGCAGAAAAATTTACAAAAAAAGTCATGTTGCTTGAATTTAAGATAGCCAATTTTCGATCCATCGGTGAAGAGCAGGTCATCAGTCTTTTACCAGCACCTAAGCAAAAGGATTTTCCCGAAAACATATTGCTCAACGGGAAACAGGAAGCGCTAAATGCGCTTGCGTTTTACGGGGCTAACGCCAGCGGTAAAAGTAATTTACTTCTCGCGATGAGCCATTTGGACAGGCTGCTTCATTTGTCGGCCCGATTTTCATCAACCACCAAATTACCATACGACCCTTTTTTGCTTAGAGCAGGGTACGAAAAAAAGCCTACTCATTTTGAGATCACCTTCATTGCAGACAACAGACGCTATCGTTTCGGTCTAGAGTTTTTTGAGCAAGAAGTATCAAGCGAATGGCTATATCGGAAAGAGAAAGGCCGAGAAGTTCCGCTCTTTTTACGGGAGCGCGATGAAGTCGAGACATTCAGTAGTTTGAAAGGAAATGCCAAAATCGTTCAGGCAGCCATTGAGTCAACCAAGCCCAACGGATTGTTCCTCTCTGCTTGTGACACATTTAATCTGGAGGACGCAAAAATCATTTTTAAATGGTTTCAGCACTTTTCAGTGATTAATGCCCTGAGAACCGAGGATAAAATGCCCGAAACCCTCTCGTTGTGGCGGGACGATGCCTATCGGGATAAAATTGAGGCCTTCTTGCTGCGGCTAAATTTGGGATTTGTTGGCATGGAAGTCCAGGAAAAAAATTTTGATGCTAATGACCTGCCAGTCAATATGGATGAGCAAATGAAAGCCGTAATATCCCAGCAACTGAGCGGAAAAAAGGGTTTTTCTGTGTGGGCCAAGCACAGAATGTATGACACAGACGGCAAACCGACGGAACAAATATTGTCATGGAAAATGGGCGAACGTG
The DNA here is from genome assembly GCA_016787285.1 of Saprospiraceae bacterium. Taxonomy (GTDB): domain Bacteria; phylum Bacteroidota; class Bacteroidia; order Chitinophagales; family Saprospiraceae; genus M3007. Next base: position 2,338 of record JAEUUV010000201.1, read on the forward strand.
AATCCGCCGGCACGAACAATATGGTGCAGTTTAGCGGTCCGGTCCTATGGACGCTTTTGCATGGGGGGGTTCTGATAATTGACGAAATCGAGGCAAAAAAACATCCGCACCTTACCCTTGACCTAATTGATGCTTTCTTGAAAAAAGAAACCAATCCACATGGCGCACAATTGATTTTTTCCACACACGACTCCAATTTGCTCACATACTCGAATCTCCGTCGCGACCAAATTTATTTCGTGGAAAAAAACCATTGGGAATCCACCGAGATATACTCGCTCTCGGACTTTAGGTACCTTGATGGCAACGGCCTTAAGGAACGGCCGGATCGGGATAAAGAGAAACGCTACCTGGAAGGGCGCTATGGTGCGGTGCCGGTTCTTAAACCTCAAATCGTAGTGTTCAATGGCAAAGAAAACTAAAGGCCTCAAAGGGCGTCACCGTGTGGAACCAACTATCCAACGGCCCATAAAATACCGGAATTATCAATACCTTTTCCTCATCGTATGCGAAGATGAACAGACGGAGCGTATATACTTTGGGAGCTTTGCGTCCATTATACCCGAAAACACTCTCTTTTTAAGAAGTGTTGGAACAGGACTTGATCCCAAAAGGGTGGTTGAACGAACTATTGTGGAAAGAGAAAAGTTGAAAAATGAATCCAGAAAAGAAGTTGATGAATCCTGGGCTGTTTTTGACAAAGACGATGCTGACGAAAATGAGCGCAAAATTCGACGGTTTGAGGAGGCTTTTTCAATCGCAGATGAAGAAGGAATCAACTTGGCTTACACCAACGAAGCCTTTGAACTTTGGCTGTTGTTGCACCTGACTGCTGTGCCGCCTCGCCCCCCACTTCCTCGACATGAGATTTATCAACGACTGGAGGCTGAAATATCCCGGCGACCGGGCTTCGAAGATTTCAGGTACAACCATCGCGAAACAGAGGCAGTTGACATTCTTGATAAAATTCGTCGCCTCGGAGATGAAAATGCAGCAGTGCGACGGGCAGAAGCCCTCCTTGCTGCTCAAGCCGGTATTCCGCCAATTCAAGCAAATCCAAGTACCTGTGTCCATCTGTTGGTAAAATCGTTAAGAGAAAAAATTGATTTTTATTCTTGGCAACCCGATTGATCGTAACGCTCAACTCCATCCGTTGGCAGAGCATAGTGCTGGGAAAAAATGTTTTTTTCGTCCTTTCGCCGATAAAAACTCGAATAGCCGGGCAAAGCGCATGATCTTGCCGCCCGTTAAACGAAAAGACCCGTGTTATGATCCTTTCCATCCAGAATGTCGTCAAGCAATACGGCAAACACACTGCGGTGAATCACGTGAGTTTCGATGTGCCAAAAGGCTGTGTGTTCGGCCTGCTTGGCCCGAACGGCGCCGGCAAAACCTCGCTGATCCGCATGATCACCACCATCACCGGCCCCGACGAGGGCGCCATCTACCTCGACGGCGAACTGCTCAACGAGCGCACCCCCGAACAGATCGGCTACATGCCCGAAGAACGCGGCCTGTACAAAAAAATGAAGGTCGGCGAACACCTGCTCTACCTCGCGCAACTCAAGGGCCTGTCGGAAAAAGCCGCCAACGAGGAAATCAAACATTGGTTCGACAAGTTCGAGATCAACGATTGGTGGAACAAAAAGGTGGAAGAGCTGTCCAAGGGCATGCAACAGAAAATCCAGTTCATCACCACCGTGGTGCATAAACCCAAACTGCTCATCCTCGATGAACCGTTCAGCGGCCTCGACCCGATCAACACCACACTCATCAAGGATGAAATCCGCCAACTCAACGAGGCGGGCACGAGCATCATTTTCAGCACGCACCGCATGGAACAGGTGGAGGAAATGTGCGACCACATCGTGCTCATCAATCAGGGCAAAAACGTGCTGTACGGTGAGGTGAAGGCGATCAAAAACGAGTTCAAGGAAAACCTGTTCCGCATCGAAACCTCGGACACGCTGCCGGGCGACTTCGATAAACACTTCCAGGTCGCCAGCCGCCCGGACGGCGCCGTGGTGGTCAAACTGGATGAAGCCGCCAGCCGGAACAACGAACTGCTGCGCTATCTCATCCAGCACAACATCCACATCACCCGCTACGAGGAAATTCTGCCCACTTTCAACGAAATCTTCATCCGCCGCGTCGAAGAAACACAAAACTAATAGGTTGCTGGTTTCTGGTTGGAAGGTTTCTGGTTGTAGAACACCCTCCAACCAGAAACCTTCCAACCAGAAACTTTCCAACCTGTTTCAGCCATGAGCAAGTTAAACCTGATCATAAAGCGCGAGTACCTGACGCGCGTCCGTAAGAAATCCTTCATCATCGGTACCCTGCTCGCCCCCGTGGGTTTGCTGGTGTATTTTCTTGTCATTGTCGGCCTGACCAAATACGAAGGCGGCGGCGAGGTAAAAGTGGCTGTGCTCGACGAGGGCGGCGTTGTCGGCATCATCCCCGACGACCGGGGCGTACGCTACATTCCGGCATCGGACAAAACACTCGAACAACTCAAGTCCGAAGTGCTGGAGGGTACCTACAACGGCGTCCTGCAAGTGCCGACCCTCGGCTCCCTCAAGCAAAAGGAACTCACCGTTTTTTACTACTCCGACGACAAACTCGCGCCGGAAAAACGACAGTACATCGAGAAACGCATTGCGGACAAGGTACGGGATTTCAAAATTGACTCCTTGCGTCTCGACCGCACCAGCATCGAAACCCTCGACACGGACGTGTCCATTGACCCCGAAAGCATCGCCAAGGAAGGTGAAGATGAAAGCAAGTACACCATCGGCGTGGGCTTAGCCATCGGAGGCATCATGGCGTTCATCATGTTCTTTATGGTGATGATGTACGGCCAGATGGTGATGCGCTCGGTGATGGAAGAAAAAACCAACCGCATCGTGGAGGTGATGATGTCGAGCGTGCGGCCGTTCCAACTCATGCTGGGCAAGATCATCGGCGCGGGCGCCGTGGGCCTCACGCAGGTGTTGGCCTGGATTGTGCTAAGTGGCGCCGTCATGTTCCTGATGCCATTCCTCGTGGATGTAGATCCGCAGGCCATGCAGCCGCCGCCGGGCGCCGGAGCGGCCATTGATCCCGAAGTAGCCCAGGGCGAAGCATTCCGCCTGTTTCAGGAACTCGGCAAACAAAACTGGCCCATGATCGTCGGCTCGTTCCTGATCTTTTTCCTCGGCGGGTATTTCATCTACTCGTCCATGTTCGCGGCTATCGGTTCGGCTATGGGCGACGACTACGGCGAAGGCCAGGCCCTCGTGTTGCCGGTAACCATTCCGATCATCCTGGCCTTCTATATCGTGGCCTTCGTGGGTATCCGAAATCCCGACAGCGGGCTGATGGTGTTTGCATCCATGTTCCCGCTGTTCTCCCCCATCGTCATGCCGTTCCGAATGGCGTTCAGCCCGCCCGTGTGGCAGGTGGCGCTTTCGCTGATCTTAGTCGTCGCGTCCGCCTTTTTCTTCGTGTGGATGGCGGGCCGGATTTACCGCGTGGGTATTTTGCTGTACGGCAAAAAGGTAACGCTGAAGGAGATCGGGAAGTGGTTGTTTTATCGGTAGGGGGAAATTGATTTTCTCACAACCGCAGCCACTTGCCCAAAAATTCCCCGCTGTCTGTGCTCAACCGAAGGGTATAAAACCCTGGCGGCAGATGCCCCAGCCACCATGTATTATTCGGCCTGACTGTGATTGTTTTGGTGTAAACCTCTCGCCCCTGCACATCGAACACCCGCAGCACTCCGCTGCCCGGATCAATAACAGGTATCTGAACATGTAGTTCGCCCTCCGACGAGGGGTTGGGCCACAACACCAGTAGCAGGAATCCGGGCGCTGCCGCGGTGCTCACGGACTCGCAGGAATCCTGCTGTTCATATGCACCCAAATCCACTTTTCCATAGCGGATGCGCGGCAGGCCATCCAGATCGTCCTGCAAGCCCATGCCGAGGGGAATATCGTTGTTGCCCTTGTTCACCGCCGGAGAGCAGGGCAGCAGCCGGAGATCGCCGGCGACTGAGTCCTGAAAACCCGGCGCAATGCCGCGCAGGATGTTGCTCTGAAAAGCCTGCGCCGCGCCCGGCACGCTGGTGCTGTCGGTCAGGTTGAGCAGGGTGTTGTTGAGGTGGTAGCCGTACATATTGCTCACCATCGGCTCGTTGTTGTAGAACATCTTTCTCAGGTCGGTGCCCGGCTCCCAGATGATGCAGTTGTCAATAAAAAAGTCATTGAAGTATTGGATGGAGTCGTTGAAAACGGGGTCCCAGGTCTTGACAAAAATGTACTCGTTGTTGTCAAAAAAGGTGCAGTTAGCGATGCGGGTGGTGTTTTGATTCCGAGCGGCGGAAGTCCCGGCCACGCCACCCCCATTATCAAAAAAGGTGCAGTTGGAAACCTCTGTTTCTACCAGATTGAAGGCGCCACCACCATGACTCAAGGCTACGCACAGGCGGTTAGGGCCATTTTTGTCTTTGTTGCCAAGAAATGTGCAGCGGTTTACTTTAAGTTTTGATTTGCAATCTTTGGCAAAAGAAATTTCCCCGGTAATATCACCTGCCAAATTACCCACGAAGGCACAGTCTTCTACTTCCACATCAATTTTTACATTGAACCCAAGGAAAAAGAAAAATGCTGACCCATTTGCAATTCTTGCCAGGTTTTTCTCAAACATACAGTTCTGTATTTTGCAGTTGAGTATCATGCCTTCACCCTGAACAAACCCCGTGTAACCGTCGAACAAAATAGCGCCGCCTTCTGCCGCCATGTTTTCGCGGAAAACACAGGAATCGAACAAGAGGGTGTAGGCGCTCAGGTCGGGCGGGTCGGCATAATAGGCAACAGCACCTCCTGCGTCGCCGAAGGAGGAGTCGCGTTCGAACACACAGCGGCGAACCAGCGTGCTGGAATTGGCGGTAGAACTAAAGAAAATGCCACCGCCTTTTTCAGCATACGCCTTGTTGTCCAGAAACCGGCAATCCTCCAGGATAAACGTATCAGCGGGCGCCGAGGGACTATTCTTGTGAAATGCCCCGCCATTCGCTGAAGCCGTGTTTCGGCTGAATGTGCAGTTGCGCAGCACGGGATTCACCGGGCTGGTAATCTGCTCAGGGGTATCGAAGTCCGACCAAGTGGCGCACAGGCCGCCACCGCTGTTGGAGTGGTTGTGCTCAAACACACAGTTTTGAATCAGCGGGCGCGAGTCCAACAGGTTCGTTGATCCTTCCAGAAGCATACCCGCGCCATAGCGATCAATCGGCACGGGCGTGAACTCATTGTAGGAATAGCCGTCTCGGATGGCAAATCCGTCCAGCACAGTTGTGGCGCCAAGGCCTTTTCCGCGCACAACGTGGTACGAGTTGTCGGAGGTCAAGCCCGGCGTGCCGATGTCGCCGCTCAGGATGGTTTTATTGGTTTCGAAGTTGCGGGCATTCAGTGTGGTTTCCGAACCTGCGAAGCCACCATACAGGGCCACGCCGTCGTTGAGCACAAACGAGACCGAACGGTCTGCGGTGCTTGTGGGCTTGTAAACCCCGGCCGCCACCCAAATCGTATCGCCTGCCGAGGCGGCGGTGAGGGCTTGTTGGAGGTCAGTGAAAGCGTCGGCCCAGGAGACGCCAGTTTGTGCGCCGGTCGCGGATTGGCCGACGTAATATCGGGATTGTGCGGATAAAGAAATGGAAAGCAAGTAAAAAAGGCAGGGTATAAAAATGGAGCGCATGGATGCGAGATTTTTGGCACTGAGTGATGAGCGATGAGTGATAAGCGATGAGCATGTCTCCGCTCACAAAGCCGGCAATTTGCCAACACGGTTGGTCATTGTCCGACACTATGGGTTGAGAAAACAATGCAGACAGGATTCCAGGCCAATGGTTTGGCCTGAAATCCCGTCCCGGTGTAAAACAAGAGAATGGTTTGCTATCGCTTTCCGAGTTTGCCTTGAGCGGTCATGTCGCCTGCCCGAAGGATGTACCAGTAAAAACCCGATGGGCGTTGTGCCAGATCGGTTACACTGATTTCGTTTAGCCTGGCAGGGAAAATGCCATAATTGCTGCTCACCAGCGTACCCGTCGCATCGAAAATATCGAGTTGCACCCGGCTCTCGCCCGGCAGTTCAAATGAAATAGCCACTTCCGAAGTGAAGGGCATCGGGTATGCGGTAGTGCGTAACGATTTCGATGCGCGAGGGTTTGTTCCCGGAAGGGTTGGCCGGCGCAGGCCCTGTGGTACATTCGAGATGTGGAGCGTGAGCGATACATTGGGGACGAGCACCCCGTCTTCGTCGTAGAAAAAGAAAGGCAGCACGTTTTTGTCCAACTGCAAGGCGTCGGCCAAATTGACTGTGCCCTGACTTGCTGTCACATCGAACTCGAAAAGCACCTTGTTGTGGATCGAAACCGGTTCATCGTCTTCGGCATACCAAATCGCCCGCAAGTGACCCGGGTCAGGTAAAGAGGTGTCGGGGGCGATGCTGAAGTTCTCCTCGTCGAAGAGTTCAGCATCAGTGCCGGGAGCAAGGTCGAAGAGTATCAGGGAATCGGAAGCATAGCGTGCGCCAAACTGCCAGGCGACCACCTCTCTTGAAGCAGAAGCGATTACCTGAACACGTTTGGTACCCGAAAAATTTACACTTGTAAGACTGGACGAGTCAATCAGGAATTCGTGGTCATCCCCAGAAAAGGAAGAGTCGTCAATATCGGCATTGCAGTTGACGTCGCCAAGTTTGACGCCGGTGAATGACCATGCTGTTTCGGCGCCCGCGACGGCCGAATTGAGATGGTGATAGACAAAATCCATCCAGGTGGATACGGGCTTTCCATTAACGACGCCCTCCTTGTAATGGCGTTCAATACCATAATCATCGATAACAGTTGTGGCAAAAGGGTTGAAACTAAATGCGTTCCAAAAACCCGTATTCTCCGTGAACAGCTTGGGCACATAGCGCCAGCTCATACCTGAAGGAAATTGCTGAATAAGGCCAAGAATGAGCATACGAATGGCAATAATGTCACTGCTACTTATTCCTCCGTTGTTGTTTACGTCTGCAGCAACCATCTGAAAGGGATTGGGGAAGGGTACCACTCCAAGAATGTGTTGATTAATTCGAACCATGTCAAAAGCTGTCACTCCATTGAGCGGATTATTGCCAAAATTTCGGTCAGGATATACCCGGCGCAAGGTTCCAGGCAACGGGCATGGTTTGATTTGGTAGCGCCCGAGTGTGTTGGTCATGTTGTCTTGCGGATCGCAGTACAAGTTCGCAGCATGCTGAACCTCAACAGGGACATAGATTATTGGGCTTACGGAGTTGTTAATCAAGACATCTTCGCAATTCCGTTCGATATGTCCAAAAGTGGGGAAAATACACTCCTCGGGTGGTGGTTTCAAGAAGGCGTAGTCAGGGATATATTGATAGAGATAACGCATCACTTGACGCTGCTCGTCGGAGAAACGATTGCCGCAACCGCCGTAGCCCATGAGCAATGTTGGGTCGGGGTTGTATGGGAGGCCGAGTGGATCAAAGCCAGTAGGACATGAAGTAATCTGGCAGTTAGTGATGCTACATTCGCCAGGATCGGCAGGTGTGTCGCAAAAGCCATCACCCGTGTGGAGGCAGGTATAAGACAGCCCGCTGATCGTGACCGGGTAATCTTCAGGATTGGTAGCGTGATGCACATATTGTCTATCTGCTCCGCCTAAATAGGTATGTGGGAGGCCGAAATAGTGACCGAGTTCGTGCGCCCATGTCTGGCTACCCATCCCACCCAAAAAAACGCCCGGGTAGCTGTAGTTTAGCGGGTCATAGGCATAGGCTACGGCAAGAGGATTTCCATTTGCCTTGACATTCCCGGTGTTAGTTAAAAAAACACGAACGCATTTGTCCGCGTCAGGCTGATTAAGCCCTGAAAGGTGTGTCCACAAGTTGCCAAGATCGGTCTCGATATCCAGATCGGCGTAGTCATCATTATCAATGGTGGTAGACCCACAGAGGTGGAATTCAAAGAGTCCCCCAAAGTAAGTATTAACAGCCTCGATAGCTTGCTCAGCATCCGGGTTTGGGATATTTGAACTGCCGTTAGTCTGGCGCAGATGATAAAACCAGACGCCTACCTTCCAAACGCCATTTGCGGCCACACTGCCGCTTGCTACGGCATTCTCGCCGGTGGTATCAATTTCAGCCAAAATGGCTTGTCGCTGTTGAGGGGAAAGGCCGGGGGCGCTGCATTCCACTACGCCCTGTGCATGAACCAGCATGGTGCAAATGGTAAAAAGAAAGGCTAGCGTGAAGCGGTGAGCGGTGAGCGGTGAGCGGTGAGCGGTGAGCGGTGAGCGGTGAAGTTTAACATCGTGGGAGTTGTTTTTGGTGAACGAAATAAATTGGAAAGGCCACAAAAATAGTAGATTGTTTTGAAAAAACAACAGCCACCAATGTTAAGGTTTTCAGGGAGTTGTAAACAGGGAGGGGGGCAACTCCTGAGTAAGGTTACCAAAACAAAACTACGATATAAAAAAGGGGAGGAAATCCTTCTACGCCGCCTTCAACCGCCCTACCCGCGAGCGCTCCAACTTCTCCGCCGCATACTCCCGATCCACCGTCAGTTTTTTGCTGCCTCCCGTGCTGGTGGGCAGGTCGAACATGGCGTCGGTGAGGATGGCCTCGCAGAGGGAGCGCAGGCCGCGAGCGCCCAACTGATATTCGAGCGCTTTTTCGGCGATGAAATCAATGGCATCGGGCTGAATGTCGAGTTCGATGCCTTCGAGGCTGAACAGTTTTTTGTACTGGCGCAGGAGCGCGTTGCGGGGCTGGGTGAGGATTTGCCGCAAGGCGTCCAGATCGAGCGGGTCGAGGTGTACGACCACGGGCATACGGCCCACGAGCTCGGGAATGAGGCCGTAGTGTTTTACGTCCTGACTCGTGACATATTGGAGCAGGTTGTCGCGGTCAAATTCGATATCGCGGTTTTTGTTTCCGTAGCCGATGACCTGGGTGTTCACGCGCCGGGCGATCACTTTGTCAATGCCGTCGAATGCGCCGCCGCAGATGAACAGAATGTTCTGGGTGTTCACCTTGACGAGTTTTTGTTCCGGGTGCTTGCGTCCGCCCTGCGGGGGCACGAGCACTTCGGCGCCTTCGAGCATTTTCAACATGGCCTGCTGCACGCCCTCGCCCGATACGTCGCGGGTGATGGAGGGATTGTCCTGCTTGCGGGCGATTTTGTCAATTTCGTCAATGTACACGATGCCGCGCTCGGCGGCGGTCACGTCGTAGTCGCACACCTGGAGCAGACGCGCGAGGATGCTTTCCACGTCTTCGCCCACATAGCCGGCCTCGGTGAACACGGTGGCATCCACGATAGCAAAAGGCACGTTGAGCAGTTTGGCGATGGTTTTAGCAAGCAGGGTTTTGCCGGTACCGGTTTGGCCCACGAACAGAACGTTGGATTTTTCGATCTCCACGTCGTCGTTTTCGGCGCGTCCTTTGGCCAACTCCTGGAGGCGTTTGTAGTGGTTGTACACCGCCACTGCGAGCACTTTTTTGGCATCGTCCTGACCGATGATGTAGTCGTCGAGGAAGGTTTTGATGTCGCGCGGAGGTATAAGGTGTACCGGTCCGCTGAATTTTGAACTCTTGGGCGCGGCTTTCCCTTCCCCCTCCGGGCGGCTGAGTTCCTGTTCGATGATCTCTTCGGCTTTTTCCACGCAGGTTTCGCATATCTGCGCTTCCATGCCGGAAATGAGAATCATCACGTCGTCCTTGCTGCGCCCACAAAAGGAGCAATGGTTTGGATTCACTTTGCCGCGTTTTTGCATTTTTAATGGTTTGGAGGTTGGAGGGTTTCTGGTTAGAAGGTTGGAAGGTTTCTGGCTAAAATGTGTACAACCAGAAACCTTCCAACCAGAAACCTCCTTTAACCTTTTTTCTTCGGATTGTTCCGGTCCAGCACCTCGTCCACGAGTCCGTAGGCTTTGGCTTCTTCCCCGCTCATCCAGTTGTCGCGGTCGCAGTCTTCCTGAATTTTTTCGTAGGGTTGGCCGGTGTGATGAGCGAGCACGTCGTACAGCGACTTTTGCATCTTTTTGATGAGTTTGTACGTGATCTCGATGTCCGACACCTGACCCTGTGCGCCGCCCATCGGCTGGTGGATCATGACGTGGCTGTGGTACAGGCAGCTGCGTTTGCCTTTGGTGCCGGCGGCAAGCAACACGGCGCTCATGGAAGCAGCCAGACCCGTGCAGATGGTGGCCACGTCGGGCGCTACGTACTGCATGGTGTCGTAGATGCCGAGTCCGTCAATGACCGATCCGCCGGGGCTGTTGATGAACAGCTGAATGTCGCGCTTGGGGTCGCTGGATTCGAGGAAGAGCAACTGCGCCTGAATGACGTTGGCCACGTAGTCGTTGACGGGCACGCCCATGAAAATGATGCGGTCCATCATCAGGCGGCTGAACACGTCCATTGCTACCACGTTCATCTGCCGCTCTTCGATGACGGCAGGCGTGAATGCGCGGATGTCGGGCACCGTCACCGGGGTGGTGGCGTTGATGTACTTTTCGAGGTGCATGCTGCTCATTCCGAGGTGTTTGGCAGCATACTTCTGGAACTCATTTTTGTTGAACATAGTCGTTTATTTTTTGCGGCAATGATAACAAGGATTTCGGGGAATGGTTACTGCCTTTATTCGATCGTTTCGCGCAGTGAAGCGTCGGCGGCTTGCTCCTGCTGGGCTTTTTTGGTGATTTCATCCAGAATGCGGTGCAACTCATCGGAGTGCACAGCCTTTTCTACTATGGAAATTTCGGCGCGAATGGCCTCGAAAATTTTATCGGTTTCCAACTGCCGCTCGGTTTCCGACACGTCCTTCTCGTCCTGCATCAGGCGCTCGACGCTGCTGCTGATGATGTGGTCGGGGATTTCAGCCTGAAAATAATTGCGCACCCGGGCGGCGTATTCGGCGCGGAGGTCTTCGTCTGAAACAAAAATATTGAAGTGCTCCTTCAGGCGGTCGCGCAGGAGCGACCAGCGCAGGTTTTCGGCAAATGCCGGGTATTCGGCTTCAATCTGTTCGGGTTGCAGGCTCTCGTTGTTGTACTGCAGCCAGCGCTTGAGGAAGGTGTCGGGCAGGTCGAAGCGGTTGAGGTCGAGCAGGCGGGTCTGGAATTCGCGCATGAGCAGGGCGTTGGAGCGCACGTCGTAAAAACTGCGGATGCGGATTTTCAGTTGTTCGATTGCTTCCTCCGGGGTGGTTACGCCGCCGCCAAAATAGTTGTTGAAAAACTCCTCGTCGAGGTCGGCAGGCTCCAGGCGCGACACGGATTCCACCACACCTTCGAACCAGTCGCCCACTGCGCGGTCGTCTTCGGCAGGAATATTGAGGATGAACTTGCGGTATTTTTCCTCGTCGTGGCCCGACTCCAGTAGTCGGGCGTTGAAGCGCAGGGTATCGCCTTTTTTCTTCGACAGAATTTCTTTTTTCAGGTTCTCGTCGGTCACGGAATTGACTAAAAACGACACGGAGGTTTCCCAGCCGCCGGCCTTGGGCTGGTCGCCGTCAAGTTCGCGGGCTGCAATTTTGACCATATCGGTTTCGATAATGTCGCTTTCCGCGTCGGAGCGTTTACCCATGCGTTTGCGGGCATATTCCAAGTCTTGCTGCGCCAATTCGTCAAGGTTGGAGGCCGTCAGGCGCTCGAAGGTCTGGTCTTTACCCAGTCCCTGAATGTCGAATGCCGGCACGAATCCGACTTCGTATTCCACGGCGTACTCATCCTCCATGGAGTCAATCTTGAAGGAATAGCGCTGCTGGTTTTCGGTAGGCAGCGGCTGGCCGAGTACATCGAGTTTACTTTCGCGCAGGAAGTTGGTCAGGTGCTCCGAGAGCATTTCCCCGAGCACGTCGCCGAAAATGGAGGAGCCGTACATGCGCTTGATGTACTCCGCAGGCGCATGACCGGGGCGGAAGCCCTTGATCGCGGCTTTATTTTTGATGCGCTTCAATTCGGCATTGATTTTGGGCTGAAGATCGTCTTTGGTCAGTGTGACGGTGACCAAAGCAGAGGTATTGTCAATATCTTTTCGTTGAACGCTGGGCATGAAAAAAAGAGGTTTAACGGGTTTAACGGGTTAAGCAGGTTTAACGGGTTGAGCGAGTTAGAGGGCCAGGTGTTTTTCTTAAACCCGTTAAACCCGTTAAACCCGCTCAACCCGTTAAACCCGCCAACCCGTTAAACCCCTAAAAAAGTGCGGGCGGAGGGACTCGAACCCCCATGCCTCTCGGCGCCAGATCCTAAGTCTGGTACGTCTACCAATTTCGCCACGCCCGCAAAAAAGACGGTTTTTTGAAAAGGAGCGCAAAAGTAATCCTTTCTCCCATATCGCAAGGGAGGTTTTTTGGAAAACAGTTAACAAGGCTCAAACGTATTTGGCCGTCCGGTCGGCAGCGGTAATTTTGTAACAAACAAAACAGGAGGGGAAACCATGACACAGGAATATTCGGCGGAGATTGAAGATGGACGCGACACCGCGCTCATTCAGCGGGCCTACCGCAATTTGCTCAAATGTATGCCCGCGCCCTTGAATAAGGAGGACAAACACAACATCCGCGCGGCCTTCGAACTGGCAGCCAAGGCCCATCAGCAACAGCGCCGCAAGTCGGGCGAACCGTACATCCTCCATCCCATCGAGGTAGCGCGCATTTGTGTGGAAGAAATCGGCCTCGGCCCCACCGCCGTCGTGTGCGCGCTGTTGCATGACGTGGTGGAAGACACCGAGGTGACGCTCAAGGAAATTCACGCGCAGTTTGGCGAACGCGTCGCGCTCATTGTGGACGGCCTGACCAAACTCGACAGCCTGCACGATTCCGAAAGCCCGCAAGCGGAAAACCTCACCAAGGTACTCCGCACCATGCTGTCCGACGTGCGGGTGGTACTTATCAAAATGGCCGACCGGCTGCACAACCTGCGCACCATCAAGAGTATGGCGCACCACAAGCAGATCAAAATTGCCGCCGAAACAAGTTCCATCTACGCGCCCCTGGCACACCGGCTGGGTTTGTACAAGATCAAAACCGAGTTTCAGGATATCTGCCTCAAAATTTCCCACCCCGACGAATACCACGACATCGCAGAAAAACTCGCCCAAACCAAACGCGCCCGCGAACAGTACATCGAGACCTTCAAACAGCCCCTGCAAAAAGCCCTCGAAGAGCAACTCGGCTCCGGTGTGCGCATTATCGGGCGCCCCAAGAGCATCTACTCCATCTGGAATAAAATCCGAACCAAACAGGTGGACTTCGAAGACATCTACGATTTGTTTGCGATCCGAATCATCCTTGATGTGCCTCCCGAGCGGGAAAAAATGATTTGCTGGCAAGCCTACGCCGTTGTAACCGATTTCTACACCCCTATTCCCGAACGGCTCAAAGACTGGATTACCAACCCGAAAGCCAACGGCTACACTTCGCTGCACACCTCGGTTATGGGGCCACAGGGCCGTTACGTGGAAGTGCAAATCCGCACCGAACGCATGGATGAAATCGCCGAACGCGGCTTTGCCGCCCACTGGAAGTACAAGGGTATCCGGCGCATGCGCAACGACACCGACGTGTTCGACAACTGGCTGAACCAGGTGCGCGACACCCTCGAAAATGTCGGCGCCGCCAATGCCGTGGAGGTGCTGATCAATCTGCAGAGCGACCTGTTCTCGGATGAAGTCCACGTATTTACGCCCAAAGGCGAAATGCGTATCCTGCCCGAAGGTGCTACGGCGCTCGATTTCGCGTTCAGCATCCACTCCGATGTCGGTTGCACCTGCCGGGCTGTGCGGGTAAACAACCGCATCGAGCGCATCAGTTATGTCCTGAAAAACGGCGATCAGATTCAGGTCATCACAGACAAAAACCAGCGCCCCGCCGAGGACTGGCTGAACTTTGTCATCTCCTCAAAGGCCAGAAACCGCATTCGTTCCGCCCTGAAGGAGGAGAAACGCCAACTGGCGGCCCTGGGCCGCGAGATACTGGAGCGCAAGTTGAACAACATGCACAAGTGCCCCGTGGAAGAAAACGCCGACATGCTGGCCAAGTGGTACGGCTACCACAACCGCCTGGAATTTTTCAGCGCTATTGCCCTGGAGCAGGTGGATATGTCGGGTCTGAAATCGTTCCGCCCCGATGGCCAGCGCCTTGTCGAGATCGAAGGCGAAAAAGCGCCGATTCCGCACGAAAACGAACCGAAGCCCGCCGACGGCAACCTCCCGGCCAAACCACTGAAACACCAGGTCAACAAGGCAGATGTGTTCATAAACGGCGAACCGGGCACCTACTACGCCTACTCCTTCGCCACCTGCTGCAACCCCGTACAAGGCGACCCGATCTTTGCCTACGTCACCGCCAACAAAGAAGGCGTAAAAATCCACCGCACCACCTGTCCGAACGCGCCGTTTCTTTTGGCCAACTACGAATACCGCGTGATGAAAGCCGAATGGGGCGCCACCGTAAAAGCCGACTTCATCGCGGCCATACTCGTGACCGGTATTGACGCCGGCCCGGGGGTCATCCAGCAGATTACCGACCGCATCTCAGGCCTCGGCATCAACATCCGCTCCTTCTCCATTACCGGGGAAGGCGGCTATTTTGAAGGACGCATTTCGCTGGTAGTGGCCAACACACACCAACTGAACCAGGCCATTCTGGCGCTCAAGTCGTTCAAGTTTGTAGCCAATGTGAGCCGAATGGAATAGCCGCACTCAAACAACACACCCTCTACACCGTACACACTTCGCAATTATGACAAAAACAATGCTTATCCTGTTCTGGGCGCTCTGGCTGCTGGATGTACTTGCTGCGCTATATGGCCACCGGGAATTTATCATGGGTGTTTTTGGTCAGTATGCCGCACCGTCTGCCGGCTATGTGCTGATGTGGACAGCCCTGCTGCTGGCCATGCTGGCTATCCTGTTCGGAAGCGTTTTCCTCAAAAATCACGGACATCATACTGCGGCGCTCATCGTGGCGGCGGTGCCTGTGGTGCTGTCATTGCCTTTCCTGTTGTACATGCTGGTCCTTGTGATCGCGCGTCCCGACTGGCGTTGAGCGCGATCGTATCCACACATCAAAACGAACAAACCATGTCGCACATCAACTTCGTGTACTTGTGCCTGATGATCGGCACCTATCTGTACTACCACACCACAGGGACGCCGTTCCCCGAATTTTTGCGCAGCCTGAACACCTGGGTTTGCTGGGGCTTTCTGGCCTGGGGAGGCTTTTACGCCGGCCGGGTTATTGTAGACTGCCTCCAGTTGAGCGCACAAGGGCAAATGCAGCCCGAGCATGTCCGCAACGGCATCCTGTTGGCTCTGGTGAGTTATTTACCGACAGTACTCATGTCGGTGTTTTTGTTGCGGGAAGGGTTCATGGAACACTGAACCCGAGAGTGGCCTGTCCCTGATTTGCTCTTTTTTACAAAAACACCAGATGGGACACAGATTTCACGGATGTAGTGATATAAAAAAAATACCCGGCTGTGACTTTTCACAACCGGGGTTCTCGCCTATGAAGCATAAGACATCTGCAATGAAATAGCGGCACCCGTCAAATCGGTGGACGTTTTTTAATCCAAATCATACCTGGTGTGGAAGTGCCGAATGCCCGTTGAGGGCTAGCGTTTCAATCGAATGGAAACGCCGAAGGGCCGCAAAGCACGCACATGGACGTACTGCAGCCGGGTAGAAAGCCAACTTGTAGAAAAGGAAACTTTAGCAACGGGCATAACGTGCCCCTGAAGGACAAAGATAGATCCGCTCATGGGATGTAGTGTTTGTTTGTGTAATCGGTAAAAAGCGAAACCTCTGGATTAAAACTTACGCCAGCAAATGTAAGCGCCGTCCGTTGAAAAAAGCAACGTTTTTTTGCAAACTGTCTGCCATCTTTCAAAAGTCGGAGAAGCCTGCCCAGCGCTCACCGAACTGTTCCCAGAACGCCAGCACTTTGCTCCGCGCCGGAAATTCGGAGTAAATCTCGCCGCGTAGCATACCCTGAAGTACGTGTAAAGTAGCTTTGGACACTTCTTTTGGAAGGCTATCAACCGGCAACCATTGCACGTCCTTAAATTTTTTCGGCTCCAGCGATGCCGGTTCTCCATGAAAGCGGTCTGCCCGAAAGTAGAGCACGAGTAGTGTCTCATCTTTCTTCAACTTGTGCCGGTGCAGCACATGCACCAATTTCAAGTCGTTGGGTTCCACATGAATACCGGCTTCTTCCCGGGCTTCCCGGGCCAAGGCTTCGCGGGCAAATTCATTTTCCTCCACGTTGCCCCCGATAAGGGAAAAACGCCCTCCATTTTTCCTGGTCTGGCGCAGGAACAGCATTTTCCCTTTTTCCTCTACGATTAGCCTGACGGCAAATATGAGCATACGCTGAGCCGGTAAAATGTCAACGGTTTGGGTTGTCAAAACGGTGCAAGGTATCGCGGTGGCGATAAAACTCCGGATAAAGTTTTTGTAAAGGGCTTATTCCAGGTAAATATCCAACAAAGCGGCTTTGATTGTGGCTTCCGGCTCGCCCTTTGCTTCCATGGCTAGACGCTTTTCCGCACGCAGTTTCCGCTGTTCGGACAGGGTTTGCCGATACAACGCCCGTTGCGAATTGGAGTTCAGCAGCCTGCCTATACTTGCCTGGGTGCCTTGCTGGATACTGGTCTTTTTGGCGTGGTACAACGCCGGAGCACTGGAAGCAAACGCTTCAATCTCCGCCAGGTTTTTCAGTTTCCGAACCTGGATAGCATAGGCTTTTTCCGCCTGTTGAGTGTCCAGATTGTATTTAAGAATCAGCCGGTCGGTAGCCTCGCGGGCGGGATCGGAACTTTGTGCGAAAGAAATGTGCTGAACCGTCAGCACGAAAAGCAGGAAAAAAAGGGTGCGCATAATTGAGTATTTGATTGGCATAGCCGGCAAAATTACGGTGTTTTCGGGGCGATTCAACGCGGTGTCGTTTCCGGCTGCCCGGCCCGCATAATCTCGACTTTCCAACCGGTATTTTCCGCCATAAAACGCACGATCTCGAAAATCTTGTCCGATTGCTCTTTCGCCGAGGCCAGCAGGTTGCTTTGGTTCGCCGATTCCCGGATGAGGTCCTTGGCTCGTTTGTTGATCCGGTTGTAGTCCTCCGGTGAAAAATCCGTGAACACCCCCGTGGATACGTCGTAGTAGTCCAGCGTGTGGTCAATGCTCAGAATTTGCGGCTCGGGCAGCGGCCCGATGCGCAGCACCTTGTTCAGGGAATCCGCCTCCATGTTCAGGTTTCCGAGGTCATAACCGGCAGACACCACCGCATTCACCCGCACCAGGGCTTTTTTGTCCCAAAACCAGGTGAAGTAGCCCGAGTACTCGCTGTAGTTATAAATCTCCGAAAACTCCCCTTCCACGGTAGTCAACTTGACCACCGAGCGGATTTTTTCCAGCAAAACCGTAGCGCTTTCCTGCGGCTTCGTTTCTTTGGGCGCGAAAATCCGGATGGCCAGCCAGCCGCCCAATACAAACGTGACAACGAAAGCACTGATGACGAGGATGCGTTTTAGCATGGTCAAGATTATTTGAATACAAAGGACACGAAAAAAACTGCAAACCTGTACGATATGAAAAAAACGCTTCTCATCGGCCTGGCTTCCGCCTGGCTGTTCGCCTGCCAAACCCAATCCGGCCCCTGGGCAGATTTTGTCAAATGCGGTGCCAACCCCTGTGTTGCCGAAGCAATGGCGGTCAAAGATGCTTTTCTGAAAGACCCCAAAACGCTGCTCGGGCAGTTTCAGGAAACCTACGCCAAAGGCGACGACCACGTCGTCGGCTGGCTGTACATCCTGCGCGACAGTATGCTGCTCAACGAACAATATGGCAGCACGGCAGAACGCTACGCCATTCAGCAACGCATAGTGGCTGCGGCAAAAGCCTTTGAAAACGACCCGAATTTAGGCGAAATGGCCCGCTCGGTGCTGGGTGAAATCGAGACGCTCGCCATTATTTCCGAAACGGAAGACGCTGCCGAACCGTCCGGCGAAGTGTTCACCGGTACGTACGCCTACGAACTTCCGGGCGACGGCGGCACCGGCGAACTGCTCGTCGGGCGCACAGCGTACGACAAGTTTCGGTTCCAACTCACCGTCGTCGGCAAAGCGCCTGCCCACAATCAGGGCGTGCTGGAAGGCGAGGCAAACATCCACGGAAACGGGGCCTCGTTTTCCACCACAGCCTACGGCGGTACTTGCACCCTCGAGTTTTTCTTTGACGAAAACACAGTGAAAATCAAAACTACCCAGGGCGACAGCCCGACCTGCGGCTTCGGAAACGGCGTTTTGGCCGACGGCGAGTTCCGCCGCAAGGGCTACGACGACCTGTTCCTCAACGGCGCCGATGCCGAAATGGCAAAAAACGTGCAGGGCGAATGGGTGTCGGCTACCGACCCGAAGGCGGCGCTGAAAATTGCCGACGGTAAATACGGCGATGTGTACGCCGGCGAGGCTATGGGCGCCTGGCCGTACCTGTTCAACCCGAAGTGCCCGGCCAACTGCAATCCGGTAGCGCCGACGCCCTGTCTGCAGGTATTCGGACAAGACGATGTGTGCTACGCCGTCGTAAAGGCCGACGGCAAAACGCTGCACCTTTCCCAAATCGGCGGCACAGGCAACACGCTGGTTTTTACCCGAAAAAAATAAACCGCCATGCGAACGCCACTCCCGATTGCCACGTTTTTATTCTGCCTCTGCGCCCTCCCGCTCGGCGCCCAAACGGACACTCTGCGCCTGATCTTCGCCGGCGACATCATGGGCCACGCCCCGCAGATCAAAAGCGCCGAAACCGGCCCGGGCCAGTACGATTACCGGCCTTGCTTCCGCTACGTCAAGCCCATTCTGGAGCAGGCCGATCTGGCCATCGGCAACCTCGAACTGACGCTGCCCGGCAAGGGACCGTACTCGGGTTATCCCATGTTCCGCAGTCCCGACGCGCTGGCCGTGGCCCTGCACGACGCCGGTTTCGACATCCTCGTGACGGCCAACAACCACTCCAACGACAGCCGTGGCCCGGGCGTGGTCAGTACCATCGAAACCGTGCGCGAACTGGGCTTCCAGCAAACCGGCACCTTCAAAAGCCGGCGCGACCGCGAGTTGTTCTACCCGCTCATGGTGTACCGAAATGGTTTCAAATTAGCGCTGCTGAACTACACCTATGACACCAACGGCGTACCCACAGAGGCGCCCACCGTTGTCAACCTGATTGACACGATGCAAATAGCCGCCGACCTCGCCGAGGCCCGCTCCCGCAAACCGCATTTCATCATCGTGGTGATGCACTGGGGGCTGGAGTACCAACTTCATGAAAATGCCGAGCAGCGCAAATTAGCCAATTTCCTTATCCGGAACGGCGCCGACATGATTATCGGCGCGCACCCGCACGTGGTGCAGCCCATCCGGGAGGAAACGGTCACCCTGCCTGATGGCTCGAAAAAATCGGCAGTGGTGGTCTATTCGTTGGGAAACTTCATCTCCAACCAGCAAAAACCCGGTACCGACGGCGGTATTCTGTTTCAGGTGGATTTGCTGCACCGAAAGGGCGTGCCCTACGCCGAAGTCGGCGCCTACGGCTACATTCCCGTGTGGCGCTACATCCACCGGGACGCCAAAGGCAAGAGCACATTTTTTGCCGTTCCCACCGACCGGCCACCGACCGACCTGACCATGCCGGCTACGGCTACGAATGCCATGCGGACGTATGCGGAAGGGCTGCGCAAGCGTTTGTGATTTGAGTATGCCGCATTTGTCATCCTGACGGGATCCGTGCGCTCTACGAGGGGAACCGTGCGTGCGTGGCCCTCGTAGAGCGGACGGATCCCGTCAGGATGACAAACGAAGGGTCACCACGTGTTTTCCAAATCCTTCGGCCCGTAGGTATGGCCGCGCTCGGTGTAGTAGCTCTCGTCGGCCTTTTTTTTGCGCAGCAAAAAGCCCGACGCGGCGCCGGAAAGACGCGCCAGCCAGGCAACGGGCGTGAGCAGCAAGAAAAACACCACCGACAGCAGCACGCGCCCATTCAGCCAGCCCAGCCCTTGGGCCAGCAGCATCCAACCTGCATGTACCTTGGCGGATAGCCAGGGCGAAAACACCCCGGCCAGCGCCACCGCCACCGCACTCCGCAGCAGCCAGATATTCCCCAGCCAGAGGTAAAACACCAGCAGCCCCGCCGTGATGACCAGCATGGTTTCCAGTACTTTCGATCGGTTGTTCATGGTCAAAACAGCGTGTAGATGAACGGTGCAATGGCACTCCCGCCGCCGATAACCAGCAGCACACCCAGCAGCAGCAGCACGATCACCACAGGGGCGAGCCACCACTTTTTGCGGGTTTTCATGAATTGAAACAGTTCGCGGAGAAATTCCATATCGTGAGTGATATTAGCGATGAGTGATGAGTGATGAGTGATGAACACCCTACGGGACTCATCGTTCATCACTCATCGCTCATCGCTAACAAAGTTTAGTCCAGCACAAACTCCTCTTTCCACCCATCCCTTTCCTTCCATTCGGGCTGGTTTTTTTTGTCAAACAAATAGTCGCCCACCACGAGGTAGTCCATTTCCGTGCGCATGAAGCAGCGATAGGCATCCTCGGGGGTGCAAACGATGGGTTCGCCGCGCACGTTGAAACTCGTGTTCACCACCACCGCCACGCCGGTTTTTTGGCGGAACGCCTCGATGAGCGACCAGTAGCGCGGGTTGGTTTCGCGGTGCACCGTCTGGATGCGGGCCGAAAAATCAATATGCGTGATGGAGGGCAGATCGGAGCGCAAGTGGTACAGTTTGTCGCGCACGGGCAGGGTGTCGTAGTTGGCCGGCAGGGGCAGGCGGCGCTCGGCACGTACCGGATGCACCAGCAGCATGTACGGCGAAATACCCGCGTAGTCGAAGTACTCCGCCACGCGCTCGGCCTGCACCGAGGGCGCGAAGGGTCGGAAACTTTCGCGGTACTTGATCTTCAGGTTGAGTTTTTTCTGCATTTCGGCGTTGCGTGGGTCGCCGAGGATGCTGCGGTTGCCCAGCGCGCGCGGGCCGAATTCCATACGCCCCTGCACCCAGCCGACCACATTGCCGGCGGCGAGCAGGGCGGCGGTTTCGGTTGCCAGATCGTCGAAGCGGTCGAAGTGGCGACAGGGCGCGCCGTATTTTCGGGCTACGCGTTGCACTTCCAGGTCGGAAAACGCCGGACCGAGGTAACTGCCCTGCATGCCGTCAAGTTGCGCGGGCACAGGGCGGTCTTTTTGGAAAAAAATATGCTCTGCCGCCAGGGTCGCTCCGAGCGAACCGCCTGCGTCGCCGGCAGCGGGCTGGATGAACACCTGATCGAAAATGCCGGCTTGCTGGATTTTTCCGTTGGCCACGCAATTGAGCGCCACGCCGCCGGCGAGACACAGGTTGCGGGCGCCCGTCAGGCGTTGCGCCTCGCGGGCCATGCGCAGCACGACTTCTTCGGTAAACTGCTGGATGGCGAGACCGAGGTTGCAGTGGTGTGCTTCGAGCGCGTCTTCGGGTTTGCGCTTGGGAAAACCGAAGAGGCGCTCCCAGTCGGCGTCGCGCACCATGCGCAGACCGGTGGCGTAGTCGAAGTAGCGCTGGTTGAGCCAGAGCGAACCGTCGGGACGCAAATCCACGAGTTCGGTGCGGATGGTGTCGAGGTAGCGCGCGATGTCGGGTGAATGCGGGTTGCCGTAAGGCGCCAGACCCATGAGTTTGTATTCGCCGGAGTTGACCCGGAAGCCGAGGAAATAGGTGAACGCCGAGTACAGCAGTCCCAGCGAATGCGGGAAACGCAGTTCTTTTAAAATCGAAATCTCCTTGCCTTTGCCGTGGCAGATGCTGGCCGTAGCCCACTCGCCCACGCCGTCCACGGTGAGGATGGCGGCTTCCTCAAAGGGCGCCGGGTAAAATGCGCTGGCTGCGTGCGAGAGGTGGTGTTCGGGAAACAGCAGGCGCAGTTTGCGGCGGTCGAAGGGCATGATTTTGCCCAGTTCCTCGCGCAGGGCGCGTTTGAGAAACATTTTTTCGCGCAGCCACACGGGCATGCCCGCCCAAAAGGAGCGCAGGCCGCGCGGCGCAAAAGCGTAGTACGTCTCCAGCAGACGCTCGAATTTGAGCAGGGGTTTGTCGTAAAACGCCACGGCGTCGAGTTGGTCGAGCGTGAGTCCGGCTTCCTCCAGACAGAAACGCACGGCGTTGGTTGGGAAGCCGGGGTCGTGTTTTTTGCGCGTGAAGCGCTCCTCCTGCGCAGCGGCGATCAGGTGTCCGTCGCGCAGGATGGCGGCGGCGGAGTCGTGGTAGTAGGCGGAAATTCCGAGGATGTTCACGGGTGCGTACGGGAGAATTAGACCTTCCAGGTTTTAAAAACCTGGAAGGTCTTGCGTTGCAATTTGTTTTTCAATAAACGGCCGCAGAAACGCCGCCGCCAGTTCGTTCCCCCGGTTGTTCCAGTGGTAGCCGTCGTCGGTGCGAATGCATTGGCCGGCGCCCTCGAACGTTTGCAGGTAAGCCGGCAGACCATCCGCAAAATCCAGTTTGTTTTCGCGGCAGAGCCGGGCGAACTGGTCGTACTGCGGCTGAAAACCGTCGGCATCGAACACCAGCAGCCGGGTTTTGCCGGCCAGCAGGGTTTTCATTTTTTTGAATACGGCATCGGTCATGCGCACGCTGCGGGCGAAGGGTTCGTAGTCGAGGTTTTTTTCGGCAATCCACTTCTCGGCGGGTTCGG
The DNA here is from genome assembly GCA_016787285.1 of Saprospiraceae bacterium. GTDB lineage: Bacteria > Bacteroidota > Bacteroidia > Chitinophagales > Saprospiraceae > M3007. Next base: position 25,133 of record JAEUUV010000201.1, read on the forward strand.
CCGGCGGCTGATCGAAAGTACCCTGCGCCTCGGCGATACGCTTGAGGATGAAGTACAGAAAATGCGAGTACGGTTTGACGTTGCGCGGGTATTCGGCGGCGAGTTTGTGGGTCACGCTGCCGTCTTCCAGCACGTAGGGGCGTCGCATGCGGACGTGGTATCCGGCCACTTTTTCGAGTTCCCAGTAGTTGTCAATGAAGTCGTTGCAGCACAGTTGCCACACCACAAGGTCGGGTTTTACGGCGTCTATGTATTTTTCCAGCGCCAGGTATTGCTGGGCATTGCTGTACCCGGCCGCGCCGAATGCAAACACCTCGATGGGCAGGGAGTCGCCAAGCAGTTTGTAAAAAAGGTGGTCATCGGAGGTTTGGGCGCAGGCGGTGTAGGAGTCGCCAAGGAACAGCACTTTGGGGCGTTTAGCATCTGGATTGCCCCACTTTCGGAAGCCGTTTTTCCCAAAGGAAATCGTCAGCGGGTAAATGGTGTCGCACTTGTCGCGCAGTTCGCCGGTATGCCGGTAGCCTTCCTGCACCAACCAGCCGTACTCGCGGTCAGGTACCCGGTAGTTGTAGGGAGGCGGCGCCGGCGGATCGCTGACCGGCCCGGGAAAAATTCGGAAAAACAATTCTCCGACCGCGAAAACCAGAAGCAAGCCGATGGTAGAGGCGATCAGGCTGAAAAGTATCCGACGCGCGGGCGATTGGGCCATTTTGTAGCGATGAGTGATGAATAGAGAAAGCGGCTGCAAAGATGCGCAATTGATCAAATACCCGAGCCAATCGAATCAATCGGACTTAATCGAATCAATCGAATCAATCCCTTCCATACCACTGCTGCAACGTCTGTTCTGCGCGTTTGCCCTGCGGGGTGTAGTCGCGTTCGGGATAACCTTCGTGGCCGCGCATATTGGGAAACCACTTCCAGAGAAAACCACCGGCCCACCAGTTTTCGGCCTGATAGGTGGCAAGCAGGGCTTCGATGCAGTTGGCCTGGGCTTGTTCGTTGATTGGGCGGGAGGTGATGTCGCGTTCCAGTTCCCAGTTTCGCCAGCCGGCGCCGTTCACGCTGAGGTAGCCGAATTCGGTGAAAAGTACGGGGCGGTTGTGCTGTTGGCTGAAGTCGCGCAGTTTACCTGCGATGGGTTGCCAGGCAGTTTTTAATGATTCCACGGTCGGCGTATCGGCGTCCACGAGCGGGAAATAGCCGCTTAGGCCGATGAAATCGAGTTTATCCCAGAAGGGAATGTGCTGCCAGTCGTCCCAGTTGGCAGAGTAGGTGAGTTTGCCGGAATAGGCCGCCCGCACTTTTTTGATGAGGTTTTGCCAAAACTGCGGGCGCTGTTCGACTGATTTTCGGAATTCGGTGCCGATGCAAAACAGGTCAACCTCCGTAGAGTCGGCCAGGCGGGCCATGCGCAGGATATAGCGTTCGTAGTCGGCTTCCCAGGCGGCCCATTGTTCGGCAGTGTCGAAGGTCAGGTGGCCGGTCCAGGATCGGGGCACATACACCTGGGGTTTGAGCATGACCCGGATGCCGGCCTCATGTGCCAGCCGGATCGTTTCGCGCACGCCGGCGGGTCGTTCGCCCCACCATTGCCAGCCCTCCTCCTGGTAGCGCACCGAGGGGGCGCCCGTCCGGGTGAATGCGTACGGCACCACAGCGATCCAGCCGGCGCCGGCGCCTTTTACCGCAGGCATCGGATTTTCCGGAAAAGGCTCGGGGGGCGCCACCAGTGTCAGGCCGTTAATTTTACCTGCTCCCGGCGCAGCAGCGGCCTGAATCGGGAGTGGTCCCGGTTGCGAGCAACGGCAGAAAAAAAGCAGGAGCAGAAAAAAAAGGCCAGGTGCTTTCACGGGCGAGGAAATTAATTGCGGCGAAAGACTCCGCGCCTCTGCGCCTCCGTGGTGAAAAGAGAAATGTGCGATCTCGTCAAACGAGCGCGGAAATTTTGGCAGCCAGTTCTGCCATTTCATCCGATGGAATAACCAAAGGTTCCTTGAAGACCATATCCGACACAGCATTCAGGGGGATCAAATGGACGTGGGCGTGCGGCACTTCGATACCCACCACTGCGATTCCAATGCGTTTGCAGGGCACTACCTGACGCAGGGCTTTGGCCACTTTTTTGGCAAAAAGCATGAGGCCGGCCAGTTCCTCGTCTTCCAGATCGAAGATGTAGTCTTCCTCGCGTTTGGGAATACACAATGTGTGGCCCTTGGCTTGCGGACGAATATCGAGAAAAGCCAGATAATCGGTGGTTTCAGCCACTTTGTGGCACGGGATTTCGCCGTTGACGATGCGGGTGAAAATGGTTGCCATGTGAAAAGAGGTTGAACGGGTTTGGCGGGTTGAGCGGGTTGAGCGGGTTGAGCGGGTTTGGCGGGTTGAGCGGGTTGAGCGGGTTGAGCGGGTTTGGCGGGTTGAGCAGGTTGAGCGGGTTTGGCGGGCTTAACGGGTTAACGGGTTGGGTTTAAAAGCCCCGAAGGGGCGCCATACCCAAAAGCAGGGCAGCGCCCTGCTTTTCTACGACATCTCGACGGGAAGCCCTGAAAGGGCGTCATATCCTCGCATGCGGCTATACTATGCCGCCCTCTCAGGGCTTGCTCGCAGGGGCAGGATTTTTTAAGCAGGGCGCTACCCTGCTTTCGGGTATGGCGCCCCTTCGGGGCTAAACCCAACCTGCTCAACCTGCTCAACCCGCCAAACCCGCTCAACCTCCCAATTAACCGATAGAAATTTCCACAATTTTGAATTCGAGCACGCCGCCCGGCGTGGATATTTTGGCGACATCGCCGCGTTCTTTGCCCAGCAGTCCGGCTCCGATGGGGGAGGAGACGGAAATCTTCATCTGTTTGGTATCGGCCTCCGTTTCCGACACGAGTTTGTAGGTCAGTTCTTTGCCGGTTTTCAGGTTTTTGATGGTTACGTTGGACAGGATAGCCACCTTGGAGTCGTCCAATTGGCTTTCGTCCAGTACGCGAGCGTTGGACAGAACTGTTTCCAGTTCACTGATTTTCATTTCGAGCATGCCCTGGGCATCCTTGGCTGCATCGTATTCGGCATTTTCAGAAAGATCGCCCTGGGAGCGCGCCTCTGCAATGGCACGCGCCGCTTCGGCTCGGCCTGCTGTTTTCAGTTCTTCCAGCTCGTTCCTGAGTTTGTCGTACCCGCTCTGTGTCAGATAGGTGTAATTGGCCATAGCACTAATGCTTTAGGTTAGGTTGGTACAGAAAAAAGCAGAAACGTTTCTACCGGGCCGGTAGAAACGTTTCTGCTGGTAATTAAAAGTGGCGCAAAGGTAATGGGCCTCCGAGAAAGAGAAAAATCTTTTTTCTTTCTTTATGCCTTACAGGTCAATACGTACTGCCAGGTTGTGGATGCCGTTGAAAATGGACGTGTTGCGGTATCCGTAGTCGAAGGACAGGCGGCTTTTCGATTCCTTGCTGAGGGGTACCGATACGCTCATGCCGGCGGCGAGGCCATTGTCCAGCGATGCTTCGACGCTGCCTTCCGGCGTATCAAGTTCCAGTTTGTAGGCAGCGCGCAGGGCAAAGTTTTGGCCGAGGCCGAACTCGATACCGCCGCCCACGAGGTCGCGGGAAAACGCATTCGAAGTAAAGTTGCCAAGCACAGTCAGGCGGTTGGTACGACCGATGATGAAATCATAGGACGCACCGAGGTTCAACTGCGAGGGCAGTTCGTATTCGGCGCTGCGCTGGTAGTAGGTGATCGGGTACTCGAACGTCGGGTTGTTCCCGTCGTTTTGCACACCCAGACCCTCGCCGGTGAAGCGCATTTTGCCGCCCACGTTGCGCAGCGAGATACCGAATTTGAAATTGTCGTCTTCGCCGGTCACGTACTGCACGCCGGCATCAATGGCCATAGCGCTGGCGCCGGCATTGGCGATGGATTCGTTTACGAATTTCACCGTGAAGCCTACCGACACGCGGTTGGCAAACAGGTGGGAGTACGAAACGCCGAGGTTGAAAAAGGAGGGGCTGAACGTAGCACCCGAGCCTTCCGGCGTATCGGTGGTGGTCAGGTCCAGTTCGCCGAGATCAAGCGCTACGAGACTGATGCCGAATGCACCGTTGGAACCGATACGCTGCGCAAAGCCCAGTGAATTCAGGTTGATATCGGCGCCCGACATGTAGCGGGTGTGGCTCAGGTTGATCTGGGTTTTGTTGATGCGCGACAGGCCCGCCACGTTCAGGTAAAGGGCGTCGGTGCCGGTCACCGAAGAGGTATTCATGGAGTGCAAACCGGCGCTCCGTGCCCATGGATTAATGAGTAACTGGGCGGCCCCGGCTTCACCCTGACGCTCCGGGTTGCCGGCAAAGGCCGTTCCGGTCGCGGCCAGAAGACAAAGTGCAAGCAATGTATTTTTATAGTTCATACGATATTGTCGTTGAGTGGATAAGTGTTTTAGTGTTTTAGTGCCTGGGTGTTTTAGTGGCTAAAACACTAAAACACCCAAACACCAAAACACTTAATTTATCAAAGGCCCGATGGATCAAACTGTCGGGCTATACCGAACCACTTGATTGTTCGTTCACCCAAGCCAGGGGCCTGTATCTGAAACAGATACACACCGCTAGCGACCGGAATGCCCTTGTTGTTTTTCAAATCCCACTCCAGGTCGGGCGTGATTTGTTTGTAAGGGGCATACACCTCGTCGCGCCGGTACTGCCGGATGAACTTGCCGTCGAGCGAGTAGATCGTAACAGTGCATTTCGCCGGCAGGTTGGTGACCTTGATCACGTTGCTGAACTGGCTGATCTCGTACGACGAGAAACCGTAGTACGGGTTGGGCACTATCTTGATCGAGTCGAGCGCATTGGCGATCTGAACAGCATCCTGATCCGTGGACTGGCGGCCGTCAATCTTGAACTGGTAGCGCGGCAGGCCGTTTTTCTTCTTGCTGTCGGCGTCGTTATACCAGGTATCGAAGGGGCGGGTCACACGCAGTTTGTACACCGTTTCAGTCGGAATCAGGCCCTGATTCAGCGGCAACAGTTGTGCGTCCTGTGCCAGCATCAGCATACCTGCCCATGCGATGGAACGCATTTGCGGCACTTTGAACACATCCGACAATTGCGGGCTAAGCGAATACTCCGGATGCAGACGGCGGCGCATGGCTTCGCAGGCATCGTATGGCGTGTTGGTGACGTACACCCAATGCTGACCGCCGAGAACGAGGTCGTAGTACTCCTCCAGTGGGCCATCGGTTACGAATTGGCTGGTCGGATTCCAGATCATGTCACGACCGGTGTATGCCGGGTCAACGGCCGAGCTGTAGCACGAGTTTTCGCCGAAGAAGATGTTCAAGCGCTGACCGGTTTCCACGTCTATGGCATAGCCAGGGAACCAGCCCATACCGCGGAGCGGAGCGCCGTTTTGGTCCAAAGCGCCGTCCGGATCGGGCTTGCCGTCTCCGTCATTATCCCGTTTGCCTACCGAGAGTGCGTAGCGGGTATCGAACGACACACGCTGTTTGTTGGCCGGGCTTTCAGTGCGAAGTGCTGTGTCTTTCGGGAAGTCGCTGGAAGTATAGTACTTGGAAGCGGTTTCCACCACAAGACAACGGCTCCAGCGGCTGGTGTCGCTGGTGAGTACAATATCCACGTTAGGCAAGGTCGCCAGTTTGTAGTACCGGCTGGTGGTGCTGTTGGCCGGTGTAGGCTCCAGGCTGCCCCCCATGACCGATTCGCTCAGGGTAAGCTGCTGGGGTGTCCAGGCCGGCGTGGCAAAACGTGTGCTGTCCACCACCCAGTCGCAAAGTGCATATGGAACAAACAAGCCTGGCCCCATGGTGCTAAGCGCCTGAATGGGATCGTAGTCTACGTCGCGTTCGAACTTACCGGTCTTGATGTAATTGAATATGCCACCGGCCACTGTTGCTTCCTGATCCTGAATACCGGAAAGCCAGGCCTTGCTCGAGTCGGCGTAGGTAAGCGCTGCTCCGAGCGCGCCATTTTGTAGGCCTGGATTTACATAACTTTTAGCAGTAGCCTCATTCTGGGCCCATTTGTAACTTCCTGCCAAGGGCGCACTGGCGATCGTTACGGAGAATCCGTACTCGGCTATAATCTGTTCGTTCAGGTCGGCGATGGTGCGGTCGGAAGCGATGACCGCTCCGTCGGGCAGTTTGCGCAGTTCCCAGCGGGCGTCCTTGTCGAGCGTGGCGTCGCCGGTATTGGTTTCCACAAAACGCAACTCGTATTCGCCGTCTTTCACCTCCAGCGGGTTGAAAATTGTGACGGTGATCGGGCCGCGACCCAACTGGTAGTCCAGAATGGTATCCGTAAGCCCCGGGGTGAACAGCTTGTCGTAGGTGCCGGGCACCAGATCGAGGTAATTGCTGTTATTGCCCGCGCCTTCGAGACGGGTGATCGCTACACCGTCGCCATAGGAAGCATTCAGCACGCGATCCACAATCGGACGTGGTACCACAGTGAAAATGCGAATCGGACCGTCGCCGGCCTTACGGCCAGGCAGGTACAGCCGCGGCTGGCCTTCCACCGGGCGCTTGATCGGGTCAAAAGTCTGGAAGTTGTTGTACGCATAGGCGATAACGGCGTAGTAGTACTTCTTGTGGTTGATCAGACGCTTGTCGTTGCCCAGAGCAAAGCGGTCTTCCGTAATGGGGAAGGTGTGGCGCAGCCCATTGTCGCCGCCATCCACCATCAATTCCGGATAGTACACCAGATCGTTGTTGTTCGGGTTCCGGGTTTCCACCCAGTTGTAGATTTTGGAAATTCCGTTCCGGGTATCAACCTGATACACCAAACGCGATTTTTCCGGGTCATCAAAGTCGGAGGTGGACACGTTCGGGTTGGCCAACTGATAAATCAGATAGCCTTCGAACTTGTACTTGATGGATTCCCGAAGTGCCGGATCCGGGTGGTTTTTGAGGGTATCCGG
>JAEUUV010000223.1 GCA_016787285.1 Saprospiraceae bacterium
TGCCGGCCTCCATCATTTTGCCGTGCAGCGCGCTTCAAAACGGCATTCAACTCAACGGCAGCGGCTCCTCCTCCGGGCCGGGGTATTCGTATTCGTGGGACGGCCCGGGCATTCTTTCCGGCCAAAACACCCCCGTAGCCACCGTCAACGAACCGGGTGTGTACGCCCTCACCGTTTCGTTCGATACCGGCGACGGCATTTGCTCCAAATCCGCCTCCATCAACGTACTTCCCGATCCTTTGCAGGTCATGGCCGAGGCTACCGGAGGAGAGGAACTCACCTGCGTGCAAAAAACCACCATGCTCGACGGCTCCGGCTCGTCCACCGGGCCAAACGTCAATTACAACTGGCAGCCTGCCGCCGGGGTAGTCTCCGGGCAGGGTACGCTGATGCCCACAGTAAACCAACCGGGCACGTACACGCTTACTGTAACGCACAACATCAGCGGCTGCACGGCTACCGCCTCGGTAACCGTGACCCAAAATATCGCCCCGCCTACCGCAATGGCCGCCACTCCGGGGCCGATCACCTGCGTGCCGGGAACGATCACACTTAGCGGTCAGGGCAGCAGCAGCGGCCCCGATTTTTCCTACCTGTGGGTCGGGCCTGGTATCGTATCGGGCGCCAACACGCTGAATACCTGCGTGGTAAATGCTCCCGGCGTGTACACGCTCACCGTGACAAACGATGTAAACGGCTGTACCGCCAAGGCTACGGTGAATGTCACCCAGTCAATCGTATTGCCCGATGCGGTGGCCAATGCCGAGGCGCCCGGCGCTCTGGATTGCATCACCCCAGCCCTGACACTGAACAGCACCGGCAGCAGCAGCGGGCCGGGAATTGCCTACACCTGGACGACGCCGAACGGCCATTTCGCCGGCCCCGTGAACGGCCCAACTGCCACGGTGGACTCGCTCGGCCTGTACATTTTGACCGTGACAAACACCCAAAACGGGTGCAAAAACACCGATACGGTAAGTGTAGGCGGCAATTTCGCGCCGCCGGTTATTGTCATCAAAAAACCGGTCCCGACACTTAATTGTGCGGCCGACTCCGTTCGGATCAATGCCGCCCAGTCTTCCAGCGGGCCGGAATTCAGCTATGTCTGGACGACTCCCAACGGCCACATCTTGTCGGGCGACAGCACGCTCATGCCCTGGGTGGACAGTGCCGGTATTTACATCGTTAGCGGCCTGAACGCGACGAACGGTTGCAGCGCTGTTGATACCGTCAAAATTGTGTACGACACGATTCCACCGATAGTGCAAATTGCTTTGCCGGCACTGCTGAACTGCCTGTCCGATACGGTACAATTGGACGCTTCGGGTTCTTCCTTCGGGCCGAGGATCGTCCGAAACTGGACCTTTAACCCCGTTCCCGGCGGCAGCGGCCCGGGTTTTGTTTCGGGCGACACCACGCTGATGCCGGTGGTGAATGCGCCCGGGTTTTACACCCTGACGCTTACCGATACGCTCAATTTTTGCGTGAGCGCCGACTCCGTCGAAGTGTTGCAGGATACGATGCCGCCGGTAGCCGATGCCGGGCCTGATGCTATTCTCAGTTGTGCCCTCCAGTCGGTCTTGCTCGACGGCAGCGGCAGTAGCCAGGGGCCGGAGTTTACCTATTTGTGGACGGGCGGCGACACCTCGCTTCAACCGACGGTTAGTTCCCCAGGCACCTATGCACTGACTGTTACCAATTCAGACAACGGCTGCACGACCACGGATTCGGCGACCGTGACCGAAGATGAAAATGTGCCCGATGTATCCATTGAAATACCGCAAAGTCTGACCTGCGTGCAAATGCAGATACAGTTGTTTGCAACGGCTTCGGCTGGGCCGGCTTTTGTATACCTGTGGTCTGGCCCCGGTATTCTTGCCGGTGAAAATACCCTGATGCCAACGGTCGGTTCACCCGGCCTGTATACCCTCCTGGTGACCAACACGGCTACCGGATGCACCAATGAAGCCGCCGTGCAGGTCGTTCAGGATATTCAAATTCCGGATGCTGCGCTGACCGCGTCAGGCACGCTGAATTGCAACACCTCGGAGGTGCTGCTGATGAATACCTCCTCCGTTGACCCCGCGCTGCTGAACCACGTCTGGACAAATCCCGACGGCAGTACGGGAAACACCGACGCCATTCCGCAATGGCCTGCCTCGGCGCCGGGGCAGTACGGGCTGTTGCTGACCAACACGGCGAACGGCTGTACCACCACCGCCACCGTTTCCGTGATCCAGCAAGGCGGATTGTCCATTTCCGTGACCGCACAAACCCCTGCCTCCTGTTTCGGCGCAGCCGACGGCGCATTGAGCGTGTCGGTTACGGGCGGCACCGGCATGTTCAACTACGCGTGGGTAACCGGACAAAACACCCCTGATTTGACCGGCCTGAGCGCCGGCACCTACACCTTGACCGTGACCGACAGCGACAATTGCTCCAACACAATCAGCCTGGAAATTCAGCAGCCCGACCTGCTGCTGGCCAATGCTGCCGCAACGGCTATGTCGGCGCCGGGAAGCAACGACGGTACGGCGGCTTCCAGTCCGACCGGCGGCACGGCGCCATACAACTTTGTCTGGAGCACCGGCCAAACCGAACCTGCGATCTCCGGCCTGAGCGCCGGCTTGTACACAGTTACGGTTTCTGATGCAAACGGGTGTACGGCAGAGCAGACCGTCGAGGTGACGGGCAGCAACTGCAACCTGCTCGCCGGGGCCGTCGCTGCCGACCCTGCCTGTCACGGCCAGGCAACCGGCTCGGCCACCGCCAACACGAGTGGCGGCGCCGGCCCGTTCTCCTACCTCTGGTCGTCGGGCGCTACCACCCAAACTGCCGGCGACCTGCCGGCAGGGGCTTATTCCGTAACAGTTTCCGATGCAAACGGCTGTACCTCCGAGGCTTCGGTTACCCTGAACGAGCCGCTGTTGCTGACGATCGCGCTGCAAAACGTGGTCAATACGAATTGCCCGAACAGTGCTGAAGGTTCGGCCTCTGTGGCTGCCAACGGCGGCAGCGGTGCGGTTACAATTCTTTGGAACAACGGCCAACAAGGGACAATAGCAACCAATCTTGTGGCTGGAGCCTACACCGCTGTTGCTACTGATGCAAACGGCTGCACCGCTGCAGTTCAAGCCACCATTCAGGGCAACGATCTGGTACCTCCGGTCATAACGCCAGGCTCAGCGCCGCTACCCGTGGGTATTGCGGGCACGGTTACCCTAACTGCTCAAAACCTCGGGCTTGTTATTACCGACAACTGCGAAGTCGGCGCCGTGGGATTTGTACCCACAAGTTTTGATTGTTCACAACTTGGGATACAAACGGTCACCGTCACGGCGCAGGATGCCTCCGGGAACAGCAGCACGTTGAGTTTCCAGATCATGGTGGTGGATCAGGAGCCGCCGTTGGTTGTTTGCCCGGCCAACATTCGCCGTTGTGCCGACGACAACGTGGTGACGTACACGGCCCCCGTCGCCACCGATAATTGCCTGAGTTTGGGCGGGCAGTTTGACCTGATCGAAGGCCTTCCGAGCGGCTCGCAGTATCCGGTGGGAATTACGACTACAACCTACACCTTCACCGATGCGAGCGGCAATGTCGGTTCCTGTTCGTTTCAGGTGGAAATCCTGAGTCCAATCACCGTAGCGCTTGATACCATCCTGCCCGATGTGGGCATGCAAAACACCGGCGGCGTTCAGGTGTCGGTCGGCGGCAGCCTGCCCGGCTACACGTTTGTCTGGCAGCAAAACGGGCAGACCGTGGCCGCCACCGAAGACCTCGCGGGCGTGGCTGCCGGCACGTACACCCTGCTTGTCACAGATGCTTTCGGCTGTACCGGCGTTGCAGGTCCATTCGAGGTGAGCGACCTGGTGAGCACCGCCGATGCCGACTGGAGCACTCTGGTGGCCGTTTATCCCAACCCGACCAGTGGGCAGGTTTTTGTTGTGCTTCCGGATGAGTTGGCAAATACCGACCTCCAGATTTCGGTGTTCGACGCAATCGGCAGGACGGCACAGCAGTTGGCATTCGGTCAGGGACAAAAACAAATTGCGCTGGACTGGGCCGTTTTTGCCGACGGCGTGTACGCGCTTGTGATTCGGACCGAGTCCGGTATTGCAGCGTGGCGCGTGGTGCTGGATCGGTAGCGCATAACCTGCCGGTACACCTGTGTTTTTTAATTGCGAAAAATGATACCTTTGGAACCGCAAATTCACCAGTACGATATGATTCAATGCCATGACAGCCACTTTTTCTGATCGGAAATTGCATACCATAAGCCTTTTGGCACAATTGGAAGACGAGGAAATTCTGATTCTGATTGAATTGCTACTCATGGAAACAGCAAAAGGCGACTGGGCTGATTCGCTATCAAAGCAAGATCAGGCAGATATTGCCGAGGGCCTTGCCGACCTTGAAGCGGGGAATACCGAGGATTTCGATTCATTTAACGCCCGCATGACTGCCAGGTACCCATGACCGTGATCTTATCTGCCAAAGCCGCCCGCCAATTGGAGGCGCTATTGGACTACTTGGAGACGGAGTGGTCGCCCCAGTCACGTAGGAGTTTTCAGAATCGGTTGAATCGGTTCATCAAAATTTTAAAAACTGTTCCGCATGGTTTTCCTGAGTCGGAAAGATTTCCTGGATGTCGGAAATGTGTCGTTACGCCGCAGACATCCCTTGTTTATCGTGCCCAAGGCAACCTTATTGAGATTGTATCTTTAATTGACAACCGGCAACAGTGAACCACGTGCTCAATGCACCACCCTCGGCGCCAGCAATTTGTACAACACCGGCGTCACGATCCGCGACAGCAGGGTGGACGAAATCAGGCCCCCGATGAGGACGTACGCCAGCGGCGAATACAGCGGGTTTTCTTCAATGGCCAGCGGCATGAGACCACCGATGGCTGTGAGCGAAGTGAGCAGAATCGGGACAAACCGAATTTCGCCGGCTTCCTGAATGGCTTCGTCAATGCCCTTGCCCTCCAGGCGCAACTGGTTGGTAAAATCTACCAGCAGGATCGAGTTTTTGACCTCGATACCCATGAGCGCAATAAGGCCTACCACTACCGTAAACGAAAACGGATAGCCCGTGACGAGCAGCGCCAGTACGGCGCCGATAACGCCGAGTGGAATGACCGACAGCACAATGATCGTGCTGCGGAAGGTTTTGAATTCCAGAATCAATACCGCCAGCAGACCGAAAATCGTGATCAAAATGATGGTGCCCATGCCGCCGAACGAGCGCTGACTGGTTTCCACCTCGCCGGCGATGACGTAACGCGTGCCCTTCGGGAAATCCATTTTTTCGAGGTTTTCCTGAATTTTGGTGTTGATATCCTGCGCGAAGTAACCGCTTTTTACAAATGCCGTGATGAGTGTGTACCGGTCGCGGTCGTAGTGCGTGATGACGTTGGGTGCGCGTTTGAACTCCAGCGTGGCCACCTGGCTGAGCGGCACGGCGGCGCCGGTCAGGCTGTTCACGTAGATGTTTTTGAACACGTCCAGTCCGGCAAACACGGTGTTTTTGGGCAAGGTGACGCTCAGGTTGTACTCGTCGCCGTCGGGTGTGGAAAAACTGCCCATGTTCAGCCCGGCCACGGCGAGCCGGATGGCGCGATCAATTTCGACAATCGGAATACCCAACGAAGTGGCCTTGTCGCGGTTGATGTTGACCTGCAAGTCGGTTTTGATGGCGGCGATGGAGTTGTCCACGTAAATAGCGCCCTCGATTTCGGAAACCATGTTTTCCACCCGGGCGGCCACGCTGCGCAGGGTGTCGAGGTTTTCCCCGAAAACCCGGATGGCAATGGGCGCTTCGATGGGCGGCCCCTGCTCGAAATTTTTCACAGTGATGACAGCCCCGGGCACGTTTTTGAACCGTTCCCGTAGTTCGTCAATCAGCGCCACCTTCACGGGCGGCGGCGTGCGGTCTTGCAATTGCACGATGATCTGGCCGTAGTCAGGGCTTTCGTTGCGCGGGATCACGTTGTAATACATGCGCGGATTGCCGTGGCCCACGTTGGTCGCGAACGACACGATACGCGCCGGCGCGCCGTGGCCGGGGTACGTGGAGCGGCTGGTTTCCAACTTCTGTTCCTTCGATGCAGCGAGGTTCACCTGCCTAACACGGGCGAGGTTCTTCTCATCTTCGGGCATGTAAGTGGCCAGCACAGAATCCACCATTTGCATCACCCGGTCGGTGTATTCGATGTTGGTGCCGGGGGCGGTTTCCACGTCAATGTAAAACATGGGTCGCTCGCTGGCCGGAAATACCGTGAATCCGGCGCGACCTGCCAGCGCAAGCACGCCAAAAAAGATGGCAGCGGAGGCTACCATCGTCCAGCGCGGGTAGCGCAGGCCGAGTGTAAGCAGGCGGGCGTAGGTTTTGGAAATGGCCCACCTCAGGCCGCGCAGGAAGATGTTGCCGCGCGGGTCGTGGTGCTCGGCCAGCAGGCGGCTGCCCAGAAACGGCACGATGGTGAGCGACACGAACAACGAAGCCAGCACGGTGGTCACCACCGCCATGGGCAGGCTTCGGATGAAATCGCCGGCTGCTTCGGGCAGGAACACCAGCGGTAAAAATGCGAGAATGAGCGTCGCCGTGCAGCCCAGTACGGCGAGGCCGATTTGTTTGGTAGCGAGAATAGCGGCATCCCGCCGGTTGTGTCCCTCGCGCAGCCAGCGCTCGATGTTTTCCACGACCACAATGGAGTCGTCCACCAGAATACCGAGGGCGATGATGAGGCCTACGATGCTCAACTGGTTGAGGGAATAGCCGAGCAGGTCGAGGGCAAATAACCCGATGGCGATGGACAGCGGTATGGAAATCATCACTACCAGCGAGGCGCGCGTGCCCAGAGGTAGCAGTGTGAGCAAAACCAGCAGGATGGCGATCGCGAAATCTTTGGAAAACCGGCTCAGGCGTTTGCTGACCGAGTCTTCCTGATCAAGCACCTTTTGGAAATCCATGTTTGCCGGCAGGTCTTCGCGGAAGGTTTCGAGTGCAGCATTTACCTGCTGGCCTACCACAGCGATGTTCTGGCCGTTTTTCATGCGGGCCGTCACGAACACGCTGCGGGTACCGTTGAAGCGGGCGATGTGCCGGGGTTCTTCGTAGGCAAACTCCACCTCAGCGAGGTCTTTCAGGTACACGATTTTTCCGCCGTTGGCAAACACGATGGTGTTGCGCACATCCTCGATGTCTTCGTAGTCGCCGCTGGTTTGCACAAAAAACTGCCGCTCGCCCACATGCACAGCGCCGCCGGGAATGGACACGTTTTCGCTCTGCAGAGCACCCAGTACCCGGCTGACAGGAATACCTTCGGCAGCCATTCGGGGCAGGTTAAGCGCGATGCGCACCTCGCGTTTGGGAAACCCGAACACGTCGGCGCCTTTGAGGCCGGGAATTTTTTCGAGCATGTCTTCCAGCCGTTCGGCTTGCTCGCGCATTTGCTGCCAGGAGGCATTTTCCGACAGGATAGCCGTTTGCAAAACGAGCACATCGGAGGCCGAAAACCGCTGCACTTCGATGCGGTACAGGTCTTGCGGGAGGTCGGGCCGCAGGGCGTTTATTTCCCGGAGCACTTCCTCGTATTTTTTCTCCGGGTCCTGGCCGTGTTTGAATTCCTGGGTCAGGGCCATCAGGCCGTTGGCCGATACGGAACGCATGCGGTCAATATTTTCCAGAGCGCCGAGTTTGGCTTCCACCTTGTCGGCAATTTTATCTTCAATTTCGGCAGGGCCTGCACCGGGGTACACGATGATGACCGTGAACCCCGGCGCTTCGAATTTGGGGTCTTCCGCCCGGGGCATATTCAGGAGCGAGCCAATTCCCAAAGCCATGACGGCTAAGAAAATGATGAAGGTAAACTGGCTGTTTTTTACGGAAAATTCAGCGATTTTCATGTCTGTGATGGTTGGAAATGGTTTCGGGGTTTCGGGTTTGAAGGTTTCGGGTTCTTACGTTTGTCATCCCGCAAGTATCCGTCCACGTTACGGGGGGAGACCGCTTTAGTGGCCCTTGTAGAGTGGACGGGTCTCTACGAGATGACAAACGCGATGACAAATCAGATGACAAACGCGATGACAAACGGGTAGGATACCTGTTGCTACTCCACGCGTTTCACCCGCTTTTTTTCCGACAGGTAGGGCGCTCCGGCGGTAATGACCTCGGTTTTTTCACCAATACTTTGGCTCAGCACGGCGAGGTTACCATCGAGGAAAGCGACTTGCACGGGTACTTTGCGCACGTGCTCGCCGTCGGGCTCGAGGATAAAGACGAATGCCTCTCGCCCGTCGCCTTCGATGATGGCTTCCACCGGTACGGCCTGGTAGGTTCGGGCTTGTTGCGGGGCTATTTCCACCTCGGCAAAAAGCCCGGGCGCGAAGCGTTTGCCTTGCGGTTGTACCCGAATCTCGATCGGGTAGAGGCCGTTGGCGGGGTCGGCTGCCGGGGCGAGGTCGGCGACCCGACCCTGGAATGTAGTACCGGCATGGGCGTCCATGTGTACATTGGCCCGCATACCGAGCGCGAGTCGCGCCCAGTCGCGGTCGCTCACGCTGACCTTGACGACCCAGTCGTCGTTGCCGGTTTCGAAGAGCACGAACACGGGCATGCCGGGGCCGATGATCTCGCCGGCGTTCATCAGTTTTTTGATGATTTTTCCGCTGCGTGTGGCACGGATTTCGGCGTATTGCTGGTTGAATCGGGCGATGCGCAGGGTTTCTTTCGCCACATCGCGGCCGGTGGTGGCATTTTCGAGCAATTCGAGCGTGGCGCTGCTGTCGCGGTACAGCCCTTGCACACGGGCAAGGTCGCGTTCGGCCTTGAGCAGGGCCTGCTCGGCCTGGCTCACGGAGGCGTCAATCTCGGTTTTGTCCAACGTGGCGAGCAGTTGGCCCGGGCGCACCACATTGCCTTCGTCCACCGCTATGGTGCGGATCACGCCGCCGACTTTGAACGACAGCCGCTGCTCGGCGGCGCTTGTCAAAATACCGCTGGCGTTCACGGGGAGGGAGAATGATTTGGTGATAACGGCGGCGGTACGCACGGGGATGCGTTCGTCTTCAACGGCGTTCGCGACGATGGGGGAGGGTTTGACCGAGGCCTGGCCACAGCCGCCGAGCAGGCAGTACAGGCCGAAAAGTGCGCCGCCTACGAGCAGGGTGGGGATTAGAGCGTTGAGCGGTATTTTTTTCATGTTTGCGTGCGACTAAATCCTATTTTTGTGAAAAATTTTACGACATGAGCGATCTAAGTATTCAGCGTCAAGGGGAGGAAGTTGTCATTCGGTTGAATGTTCAAAATCTTAGCAAGGCACTATTGGACAAAATCGGGGAACTGCTTTTTTGGGAACATGCGCTGCAAAAGGCAGGTTTCACAGCCGAAGAGATTCGTCAAATTTTTGCTGCATCAAGTAAAGCATCGCGCGTAAAAACGAGAAAGGCCAAGCCCATGTCTGACCATGAGATGGGCATCTGGGTGGATGATATTGAGCGTCAATGGTGGGAAGGCAATGCAGGAGAAATGCTCAAAGGAGTAGTCCGTTGATTTATGCTGCAAAAAATCGTCCTTGATACCAACAAGGTTTTTTCGGCACTCCTGAAGCCGTCGAAAATCCGTGAAGTGTTGCTTTCCGGCGCACATTATTTTATAGCGCCCAATTTCATCGGAGTTGAAATTTTTAAGCACTACCCCAAAATTTTGAAATACTCTGTTCACGACGAAGAAGAATTGATTGAATTATACAAGCGGATTAGTGACCAGATTGAATACATTAACCCTGTCAGGGTTTCTCTTGAAAATCGCCAGAAGGCTTACGATCTTACGTTTGATATTGACCTGAAAGACATGGTTTACGTAGCGCTTGCCTTGGAGTTTGATGCTAAACTTTGGACCGGCGACATGCAACTCAAGCAAGGGCTGATCCGAAAAGGTTTCGTCCAGTTTTTTGAGTTTGAACCCTGATTTACATCCCGGCCGCTTTTCGCACTTCCGCTTCCTTCACCAGCACTTCCGCCCAGGCCAGCACGGTTTGCAGACGGGCAGCGGTCACGCGGTTTTGGGCATCCAGAAATTCGATCAGCAGGGCCTGATTCGCGCGGTATTTGTTGTTCACGATCCGGAAAATTTCCTCGGCGGCTACCAGACCCTGCCGGGAGGTGTTCCAGACATTGCGGGCGTTTTCGAGTTCGTTCGAAGCCTGAGTGACCTGCAAGGCGATTTGTTGGCGCACCTCGTCCTGTTGTGCACGGAGTTTCTCCGTTTCGATACGGGCCTGCTGGACTTTGCTGTTTTTCATACCGCCGCCGAACAGGTCGTAACTCAGGCCGATTTGCGCCAGCGCATACGCCTGATCGCCGTTGAATTTGTAGCCGAATCCCTGAAAACCCACCTGCCCACCGATGTACAGATCGGGCAGGATGCGGTTGGCTTCATTCATTTTCAGGACAGATTCGGCGGCAGCCTGGCCGGCGCTGAGGGCGGCGAGTTCC
Organism: Saprospiraceae bacterium; assembly: GCA_016787285.1. Taxonomy (GTDB): domain Bacteria; phylum Bacteroidota; class Bacteroidia; order Chitinophagales; family Saprospiraceae; genus M3007. The sequence goes on from JAEUUV010000223.1 coordinate 10,503, forward strand.
TGCCTGCCGGCGAGGGCGTTTTGTACCAATCCGGCGCGGTCGTAGGCCTGGACGTCCTGCCGAAGCAGCGTGGAGTCCACCACAACATCGGTCTGCAAGTCGCGGTTAATCAAGAAATTGAAGTAGGCACGGGCAGTATTTTGCCGGCTTTTGAGTTGAAAAATTTCCGTTTCGGCTTTGCTGAGTTCGTAGTCGGCGGTAGCCACCACATCACGCGTAGCCACGTTGTTTTTTACCAATGATTCGTTGAAACGGCGCAGTTCCTGCAAGACTTCCCGGCTGTTGAGCCAGATTTTTTCGGCCTCCCGGGTTTGCAGGTAACGCAGGTAGGCATCGGTGATTTGGTAGCGCAATTCGTGTTCGTACGCGGCTTTGGTTGCCACTTTGCTTGCCACCACGTGTTCCTGAATCTTGCGGTTATATTTCAGGTCGGAGTTGAATAGCGGGTACGCCACCTTCAGGTAGGTCTCGTGGAAATCGTCGGGCAGAAACTGCTCTGTCCGGTTTTCCAGGGTCGGAAAGGCATTGGTTTGCAGCAACTGGTTCAGGGTACCGTACACCGGGTTGAGCAGGTCGCCCAAGGGAAGTTCGATCTGGCGTCCGCCGGTGGCGCGGGTGTAGGTGGCGTTGAATTGTACCGTCGGGAAAAACAAACTCCGGGCTTGTCGGACGGACTCCATGCTTCGCTGAAGGTCAAGGGATTGTTGCCGGAGCGCGAGGTTGTTGGCCAAACCTTCCTGTACATATGCTTCCAAGATCGCTGAAGGTTGAGCCAGTGTTATGTGATAACACGCAAGGCAAACGAGGAGTAAAAAAATACGAATTGTTCTCATTTCCAAAAACAGGTATAATTTACTGAACAGTGTTTAGTTGATGGTGCAAAAAAACGCACCGGTATGGCGCGTAACAACCGGAAAGCGGTGAGTCGTCAAAAACGATATATGAAATGCCGTTTTTATAATTTGGTTTGACTGAGGCCAATTGAATTATGTTGCATTTTTTTCGCGCATCGCTCACCCCCTCAAATACTTTCCGCCATTTTTACGATCATGGCAAACGATTTTTGGGCGAGTTCCTGGCGTTTTTCCTCCGGGTACATACGCATGCGCTCGCGGATGAAAAGCGAGACCAAGCCATGCGCATGGCACCACAGGGTGTAGGCGATGGTGTCGGTATCGGTACTTTTAAAGTAGCGCTGATCCACACAGGCCTGTACCGTTTCCACAAAAAACGAATGCGTAGCCAGTCCCAGGTTCCAGCACTCCTGATTTTCAATGTATTCCATGGGAGACCGGGTGATGAACAGCAGGTCGTACAGGTCGGGGTGTTTCATGCCGAAGTCAATGTAACGGCGGCCAAACTCGATCAGCCGTTCCCAGGGGTTTTCAATGTTGGCCACCGGGAGCAGGTGGTCGCGCTTGAGCGCGGCGGCCTCGAATTGCAGCGCGAAAAAAATCTCGCTTTTGTCCTTGTAATACAGGTAAATCGTGCCGGGACTGTATTCAATCGCTTCGGCAATGTTGCGGATGCTGACCCCGTCGTACCCGTGTTCCCGGAAAAGGCGCAGCGCAGCATCCAGGATGAGGCGCCGCATTTCTTCTTTTTCCCGCTCTTTTCGTTGGACAATACCCATGACTGGCGTTAATAGAAAATGAATGCTGCAAATTTGATGAACACTGTTCATTAATTCCAAATTTATGTTTCACCTTTTTTATCTCTGACAAAAAGTAGCGTTTGGGCAATGAAATAAAATCGGGCTTTGGAAATTACATAAATTTGGAGTGCTTTGCCCGGTCATCAGGACGCGCTTTTAATTTATGATTCAGATGAATGTGCCGACATGCTTGGCTATCAATCTTTTGACGAGTTATACGTGCGCCTGATTGAACGGCCCTCAACGGCGTATCGCGCCGCAGTAGGCCCTCCCGTTAATCTCGATCAGGAGGCATTTGAACAATTTCTGACCAGACTCAGCCACTTCCGCGAGGACTATCCCAACATGGCTTTCTGGCTGATGATTGACTACAAAACACTGACGATCTCCCACAGTCAGGGCGATCAGGAGTTATTTGGGCATAAGTTCATGTCGGTCAAGGATTTTTTCCGGCGGGTGCATCCCGACTATGTGTTGCCCTATCTGCGTTGGCGCACGGCTGCTTATGATCTGATCTTTAAACGAGATATGACGGCGAACCCGCTCCAGGCGGTGTTCCGGGCGCCGCTGCCCATGCAACTGTCGGATGGCCAGTATTTCTGGTTTTATATGAACACCACGCTGGTTCAGGTGGATGCCGAAGGAAGGATCGTAACCAACCTGCAAACGTTTTACCGGGAAAGCAAGTGGATCGCCCGGAACATGCGGCCGCTGGAAGCCAATATCCAGATCAGGGATGTATCCGACAATGAACTGAACCAACAACTTATCGCGCAAATGGCCCTGCACCTGCTCGACGAATTTACGGATGCAGAACTGGACCTGTTGTCCATGTATGCCGCGGGCAAGAAGACGGAAGCGGTGTTGCAGGAAAAAAACTGGTCGCGACATACCCTGCACGAATACAACGCCAACTTGCTTCGCAAAGCAAAAGCCCAGTTTGTGTACGACTTCAAAAATGCCCGAGACTTCGCAGAGTATTGCTACGAAAAAGGGTTTGTCCGCCTGAAAAATTGACTACCCCTACATGGGGGTTTGCCGCGCTGGAACCGGCGGGTACCTTTGCCGCCGATTTTTATCAAGTCACGCTCTTATTTCGTTTTCAAATTGATCGGGCTGCTCGTCCTGTGTAAACAGGGCGGGCAGTTTTTTTTCTGGCTCTCACAGTTTGGGTACGACCATCCGTTTCGTCAGGATTTCATTTTCTGTTTCAAGCGAATAGAGTAAGACTCCGGCGGATTTTCCCAACATTTCACGATCAAGGGAGAGCGAATGCACCCCAGCCCGGTGGTGTCCTGATTTTACAAACAATGAGCGTCCGTCTGCGGTATTTATCCGAAGTGTTGCTAAGCCGGGTTCCGGCAGGAAAAAACGTATTTCAGTGCATGCGCCAACCGGATTGGGGCGGTTTTGGTACAGTTCAGCACTTGCCACTGGTTTGGGCAATGGGCCTTCATGCTCGAAATTCAGGGTGAGGTCGGCAATATGATACCCTGATCCCGATTCCAGATAGGCTTCAGCGCTTGCGATCTGGTAGGAAAGGCGGATATGTTCGCTCAGGCGCCCATCAAGCCGGGACTTTAGCCGCAGTACGAATGCAGGAGTGCCGGCGCCCGTCCAACTAATAGTCAGTATACCTTCCTCCGGAAAAACTGCAAAATGTTCCACGCCCATTCCCTGACCCGGCAGAATGTCCAGTACTTCCATTCCGTTGAGCGCCAGCGTCATTTGAAATCCTGCTACCGGAAGAACAAACGACAAGGGAACATCCACTACATCGCCGGTGTGTACAACCAGATCAGGCAGTGTCAGCATGACTACTGAAGCATCGCGTACTTCCGGCGTGTTTTCTATGATACCTGGTGAAGCATTACTGTTGACATCCCCCACTTTGACGGCGGTAAAATCATGCACGGGTGGGTTTTGTAGCGAATGGTTGAACCCGGTTTTAGTTTCCGGGAAAGGGGTTTGCAACGGATTATCTGGCTGTGGAAAAACAAAATCGGCATCCACAAACCGCCATGAAGTATTATTGGGAAGTTTCGGGTATACGCCCAGAATGAGTTTACGCAATTCCACAATGTCGAATGTCGTGATGGAACGACTCTTGTTGGCATCGGCGGCGATCATTTTGTACGGGCTGTCTAGAGTGTCCTGGCCGAGAATGTGTTTGTTTATCAGCAATAAATCAAACGTTGAAACGCCATTCAGCGGCGCCACATCCAGATCGGGCACCAGGACGTATGAACCTCCGAAAGGCACCTCGGTACTGTATTCGCCATTGGCATCGGTAATACTGGTGTTTGTCCAGTTCGGTATTCCTGGCAGGGACCGGTTCAGGTGTACGTTTACACCGGCTACTCCGGCGCCCGCTTCGGTTTGGATGTTGCCGCTTACGGGTACCATGACAGCCCCGCAGATGCCGGAGGCATTTTGCACGGAAAAGAAATATTCGCAGGACGTCTCGTTGCCACACTCGTCATCGGCCATCCAGCGTATCCGGTGTGTGCCGTACGGCAACTGGGGCTGAACAAAATTGAGGGGCGATGCCACGTTCCGCCAACGCACACAAGCCGTTTTATTCCGACCGCTGGTGCTGGCTTGAATCGAAAAACCATACTTCTGGTTGCTGGGCACCTGGCGAAAATCGAATTGGCGTGGGGTGCCGCCGGCAAAACCCGTGTTGCCGGCGTTTCCGTAATACACCACGTTGGCTGTGAACACGTTGGTGCTCGAAACCGCCGTTTCCTGGGAACCGTTGTTGTCAAGGTCCAGGAACAGCACATATCTGATATTTACCCCGGCTCCTGAACACAAATCGGTTGCGGTAAAGCAGAGGTCAACCTCGCCCTCGCACATGTCGTTCACACCTCCTACCGGGTCAAACCAGAACGTGGAATTCCAGTAGTTGGGATCGTTGTCGCTTTCGTCTTCGAGAAAAAGCGGAGCAACCGGACAATTCAATGCCGTCGGTTTCTGGTTGTCAATGATTTTGATGATTTGCTTGTACCTGTAACCGTTGGCATTCTGACTCCAGAATGTACTGAAATTAGTGGGTGTATTCCCCGGATTAATTGCTACGGTGGTGGATTTCCAGTCCGGAGCTGCATTGGGAGCCGAAACAGTAGGGCCTGGCAGGTTAGTCGGGTGGTTGGTGATAGGGTTCGGGTTCGGATTGGGCACGGTGACAAACGCCAGATTCGGGTTGAAGGTGCAGGCATTGTGCACCGTCCAGGTGCGTTCTATTTTCAGGCAGGCGTCCGGTACCACATTGAAAACCTCGTCGGTGTACGTGGCAACAATGTGCTCGCAGCCTCCCAGCCCGATCCATTGCGGGCCACCGCCAAACGACCCCGTGCTGTCGCACATCGTGATGATTTTGTCGTCGGGAAACCGGACGTAGTAATCCTGCGATATGGAAGTCACCGTAATCGTCTGGCTACAGGTACGGCTTTGTCCGCTTGTCGCATCGAATACGCGAAAATGCCGGACAAGCGTGCCGCTCCGGCACAGGCTGTCGAACTGGGCGTATTCGACAACCTCCTGTGTGGAATCAGCGGTACAGGAACCCGAAAATGAACCATAAGCCGACAAATCAAGGTTGAATGCATCACAAGTTGTGGTCACGTCCGGGGGTGATGTGCAGGCCAAATCAAACGTATCGGCCACTACCACCCGTACCGTACATTCGGCATACTGCCCAAGGCCAAAGGCGTCCTGGGCTTCACCTGCGTGTATGGCCACGTCATATACGCGCACGACGGCATCAAGCGTGTCGCCTTTTTCGGCACAGCATGCCACCAGGACATCGGTAAACAGCGTGTCGCCGGGCATGCATGCTCCTTGAGAGGAGCGACGAATTTTGTATGTCAGGTCGTTGCAGGCATCCCATGACCCGTTGTCGGCTTCGGCAGCAGGCAAAACCGCCAGCCCGTCGGCGCCCATAAACACGGTCAGCAAACTATCGCAGGCGGCTGTAGGCGGAATGCTGTCCCAGATTTCAACCAAAAAACTACAGGATGCGATGTTGCCGCACGGGTCGGAAACGGCATACAGCACTTCGGTTATCCCGACAGGGAAATTCGGAATGGTGTCAAATACGGCCAGCGTGTCGTAAGACATCGGGTCGTTGCCCGCATGGTTCTCCAAAGCAGCGGGCCAGGGTTTGGTCAACGCGCCTTCATTCCAGAATGCAGTAGCGTCTTTTATCGGCGAACAATTGTCCAGAGCCGATACGTCCGGCAATTTCACCGGAACGGTGCAAGTGCTGTCGGCTCGTAGAAGCAGCAATTGGTTCGCAGGGCACTGGAACACCGGCGCAGATGTGTCGCGCACTTCAATAATCTGAATGGCGACAATCGGATTCCCCGGGCCACTTGGCAGGCACGCATCCCGCACCTCCCATTCTCGTGCTATCCGCCTGGTCCCGCCACAGGCTTTTGCGTACAAATCCTCGTAAAATGCGTCAATCTCACAAACCGGGGAGGTCAACAGGCTGTACCTGCGCCCACCCACGGCTACGTATGGGCTGCCGGTGCGTGTCGGCGGGACGGCGGCGTCTGTACAGAAAACAGTATCCCTTTCCGGAAACTGAACAAAACTCAGCGACCGGATGCGGTTGATTGTTTGCAGGCAGGTGGCGGTATTCCCCGAAACATCGCGTGCTACCCAGGTGCGGTTGATCCGGGCGGTCACGCCGTCGGGGGCGCCGCACGAGTAGTTTTCGTCAATATCGGTAAAGGTCAGGGTATTGCTTCCCGGACAATTGTCCATGACCTCCGGCATACCCGTTGAAAACCCAAGACTGTCTTTTAAAAACGAGGGAGTCAGGTGTTCCGTCGGAACAGCGCAGGGGATGCTCAGGGTTGGACAAATCAGGGCAGGCGGCATGGTGTCCCGAAGTGTAATATTGCCCCAGCATTTATTGTTGTTTACAAGGTTTGTCACCCGAAACTGGTAGGTTTTGCCCAGATCGCCCGGCCCGAACGATGCCGAAAGCCAGGGGCCATTGCCGAACGGAACAGTGAAATCCACTTCCAGTGAATAGGCATCAAGACAGCCGAACGGCGGCTCCAGAACTTCGTTGAACGATACTGTCCGGGTGCAGCCGGCGCCAAGGAACCGGACGACCTCGTCGGCACAATGAAGGGTGGCCGGCGGGCTGGACACTACCTGCACGGTGAAGGAACAGGTAGCGGTGTTGCCCGCAGCATCCACGGCAATGAACAGATTGGTCGTTACCCCTGCGGGAAAATTAGCCCCGGACGCTAACCCGGATACCTTGGCGACAATTACGCCGGGCGTATTGTCCGTAGCCGAGACGGTGTAGTGGAAAATAGTGTCGCAGCCGCTTGGCCCAAGGGTCAGGGTTACATTCGATGGGCATTGAATGACGGGTGGGATGGTATCCATTGCCGGGGCCGGGAGGTTATCGGCTGCATTTGGTACAAGTCCGGGGGCGGCATTGGCACACAGAGTTCCCAAAAGGAACAGGATGGTAAACTTGGACATGAGGCGGATCGGATTTGTGATAAATTTTGATGCGCTGCAAATTTGCCGACAATCCTGTTTTAATTCAAGCGCCAATGCGACACTAATAGCGTTTTACCGATTCGATGATATACAACGGCCTGTTCTTGATCTCGCTGTAAATGTTGGACAGGTAAATGGACATGACGTACAAATTCAGGCAGGTGATGGCAAAAAACACCGAAATCATCACCACGAGGTACGCCCAGCCGGAGACCGTCTGGTGGTATTCGCCGAAGATGTCGTAGCTGGTCAGCCGCACTTTTACGGCGTTGAAAATAGCCGCACCGGCCACGAGGCAGGACAGCACAAAAATCCACCAGAGCAGGCTGCGCAAAAAAGTAGTGAACGAGGTAATGGCAACCAGAGAGGTGCGGAACTGTTCGCTGAACGAGGCGCCGGGTTCCGGAAACAAGGGTTGCTCGACGTTCAGTGCCGCCGTTTTGTACCCGACCAGTGCGTAAATTGCCTTGAGGTAGTGGCTATTTTCGCGCAGGCGCAACAGCGAGTTTAGCGCCCGGCGGCTGATGAGGCGGGAGTGGTGTGCGCGCGGGTCAATACGAAGATTGGAGTAGCGGTGCAGGATGCCGTAAAACAGCGTGTACAGTTGGCGGTAAGGCCACGACAGGCGGCGTTCGGGCGCGCGCAGGTACACGATATCGAAACCCGATTGGCTTTTTTCCCACAGCTGTACGACGAGTTCGGGGCTTTGGACAAAGTCGAACTCGAAAATCACTGCGTAGTCGCCGTTGGCGCGGTCAAGGCCGGCCAGCAGGGCGTTGTCGCGGCTGACCGGCACGCTGAGGTTGATCAAAAACACATTTTTGCGCAAGTCCTCCGGCAGGGGCTGAATCACGGCGTCAATACCCGCCAGATCGCAGGAGTTGTTCACGAGCACAAACTCGTAGTCGCTGAAATGCCGGTTCAGTTCCCCATACAAACCGGTAAGCCAGGCGCCTAAGTCGCGGATTTGCCGGTTGTGTTGAAGCACTCCAACAATGGAAACAAAAGAATGGTGTACGTTGTGGTTCATTGCCATTCAAAATCGGACGACTTGGGCGCCGCCTCGAACATTTCCCGGATCGAATCGGGCGGGATGGTGAGTTTTCGCCGGGTGGTGTCTATCCAGGCGCCGTCCACGTTGATGGTGGCGCAAAGGGTGCCGTCGGTGCGGGTGATTTCGTGCCGGAAGGAGAACCGGGAGCCGTCGCGCCGCAGCCGGCTGACCAGCAGGTTGATCCACAGGTCGTCGCCGTAGCGCATTTCCTGCCGGAATACGGCTTCTTCCCGGAAAAGGATGGGGCCGAAGTGGTGCGCATCCATCATTTCGTACGTCACGCCATAGGCCGACAGGAACGCCACACGGGCAGATGCGCCAAGGTCGTAGTAAACCGAGTGGCGCACGTGTCCGTTGGGGTCCATGTCGGCCCAGCGCAACAAAACAGGTTGTCGAAAAACGTTCATGTGCAATTACGGCTGCGTCCGCGCCAGTTCGATCATCGTGCTGAGTTCGTCCACAAGGGCATCGTTGTCGCCCGAGTACCCGACGCTTTTGAAGCGGATTTTGCCGCCGGCGTCAAGGATAAACTTGGTGGGGATGCCGCTTACGCCGAAGGATGCCACCACGGTATCCTCGGTGTCCATCAGCACGTTGAACGTGTAGTTTTTACTTTTGATAAAATCAGCGGCGTTTTTGAGTTTGTCGCCGGCCCGTTCCCAGGTGTCCACGAACACAAACGCCACATTCGGGTCGTTTTTGAATTTGTCCACAGCCGTTTGCATACCGGGGAAGGATGCCTTGCAGGGGCCGCACCAGGTAGCCCAGAAGTCCACTACCACCACCTTGCCTTTCAGGCTTTGCAGACTGACTTCCTGCCCGTCGAGGTTTTTCAATTGAAAACCGGGCGCCGGCTGGTCAAGCATTTTGGCGGCGATCTCGTTTTTCATGTTCTCTTTGGCAATTTTTTCCAGACCGGCTAAATAGGCCTCGGTACCGGCAGCCGATTTGTCTTCCGACGTGTACAGCCGTTTGAATTGCTCCTTCATTTTGGGCGACGCCTTGCCGTGCATAATAAATCCTTCGAGGCGGTAGCGCAGGTCGGGCGCCTTGGTGTTTTCGAGAAACATGGTGTAGCGCTCATTCATTTCCGCCTCCTTGCCCTCCGTGATTTCCACGGCTTTTGCCTGATACTGAAGGGCCGTTTTGGGATCGCCTGTTTTGTCGAGGATAAACGCGTAGGTGTCGGCGTACTGGGCAAAGGTGAATTTCCGGTTGTTTTCCCAGGCCTTGTAGGTGAGATATGCCGTTTTGGGCGACATGGGTTGCACGATTTCGTTTTGCGCCCAGGTGGTGGCTTCGGCTGCCATGAGGCGCGCCTGTTCCATGTTTTCCCCTTTCTCGGCCATGTTCCAGGCGGTGTTGTTGTACAGGCTGGCTTTGGCGGCGGGGTTCATTTTGGCGGCTGCCTTTTTCAGGGCATCCCAGTTTTTGAGTTCCACAGCCTTGTTGCCAAGCATGGCGTAGAGTTCGGCCACTTCGTCTTTCTCTTCGGTAGTGGCTGGCGGGAAATCCTTCAGATAATCTTCGATAATTTTTTCCATCTGGGCCATATCCGTGGCGCTGCGCATGGTCTGGCGGCGCTGCTGACGGGCAAATGTGCCTTTGGGGAAATCCTTGGTGATCGTTTCGCGCAGCTGTTTGGCTTGATCCGTTGCAGCCAGCCGGTCGAGCAAGCGTGCCACGGCCACGCGGTCTTTTTCAGGCAGGCCGGCAGTAGCGGCTTCGTTGAGCACGGCAAGTGCTTCGGTTTTGCCGTCGTCGCCGCGCTTTACACCCATGATGCAGTTGGCGTACGACACGCAATACTGCTTTTTCAGGGCCGGATTGGCGGCAAATGCGCGGTTGTACAGGTCGAGCGCTACGGTGGCTTTGCGGTCAAGTTCGAGCAGGCTGCCCCAATCGCGGTACACCAGCGCATGGGCGGCGATACTCTGCGGGAGCACCTTGCCTGCGGCATCGTGCAGGTACACGAAATAGCCCTCGCCCTTGTTGTTGTCCCAGCGTTCGCCGGCCTGAAATGCCAGAGTGGCTACCTGCGCGTTGGCGCTCAGAGTGAATTGCCCGGTGATTTTTCCCCCGCCGACGTTCAGCAGCACGTCACGGGTTTGCGGCTGATCGGCGACATATTCCAGCACCATCACATCCACGGCTTCGGTTGCTTTGCCGAGCGGCCCTCCGGCAAGGTCATATTCAAACTGGACGGTAGCGCCCGCTTTGGGCTTTTCAGGCGTGATTTTCAGGGGCGACACCTGCGCAGCGAGCAGGGACGCCGATGCCAGGAGCGTGGTCAGAGCGAGTATTTTTTTCATGGTAAAAAATTGAAGGTGAGCAGTTAAAACCGGTTTCAAAACCTTGGGCAAACAACGCGCGACTTGCGTTCTGCCGGGTGAAAATATGTGAGCGAAAGTTCAAAGGCGCCGCGGGAGTTGTTGGCTACGGCCAGCGAAGAAACGGTGATGTCGTAACTGACGCCCAGCATCCAGCGCTCCAGTTCGAGCATGGCCACCACGGAAACGGCGTCGAGTTGTACACCGCTGTCAAGCCGGTTGCCCAGGCGCGACCAGGCGCCGAGGCGCAGGGCCAGTTCGTTGCGGTCGTTGTTGGAATAGCGAAGATTCATCCCCAAGTCGGCTTCAAAAGCCGGGCCTTGCTGCATGACCAGCACGCCCGGCATCAGGCCGAAATTTTCGTTCATGGGCAACAAACCGCCTGTATGCAGCGAAAGGCGGGAGTACAGTTGTTCCGAATTGTCTTCCGCCAGCGTGACTACCGGCTGATTCAGGTGGTGCAGCGCCGCCCCTGCCGACCAGTAGCCGCCCTCGCTGCCGAAAAGGGTGTACCACAGGATTCCGGCGTTGAAATCCAGGTACACGTCCGTGTTCGCGCCCGCATTTGGCTCGCCGTTTCCGGCGCTGAAATCGGGCGCTTCGGTGGTCGGGTCAAACTGACGGCTGAACCACAAGCGGCCCCAGTCAATGCTGTTTTGCCCGAAACCCAATTGCGCGCCCAGACTCACAAAATGGCTGGCCCGGCGCGGGCCTCCGGCGAGTTGTTTGATGAACGAACCTCCCAACTGGGCCTTGTTCTGGGAAAACCGCGAGGTGCCGGCCTCGTCGTGCATCAGCCCCACGCCGAGCGCGAAAAAGTCGTTGCGGCTGACGCCAAGGCGCACATCGGCTGCTGCCGCATACGTGCGGAAAGGCACATCCGGCAGGATGCTGCTCCACTGGTCGCGGTAGTTGGCCGTCACGCGCCAGCGCCCCTCGAACGCACCCGTCATCGCCGGATTCAGGTTCCACGGCGATGCGAAATACTGCGTGAAACGCGGGTCTTGCGCATGAGCGCCGGGAAGAACAAGCAGGAAAAACAGGGCAAAGCCGGCCCAAAATGTCAGGGTAAATATCTTCATAGCGTGTGATTGCCTCGAATGAACGGCCAAATGTAGCAATTATCGAATTAGTGTGGTGTTCCCTTGTGCCGACTGCCGAAAACCGTCTATGTATTCCACTTCGGCATACCAGACATACACGCCCGACTGGCAGTTTTCCCCGCGAAACGTGCCGTTCCAGCCCCGCAGCGTATCGTTTACCGGGAAATCCAAATCTTCATAAACCAGTTCGCCCCAGCG
>JAEUUV010000230.1 GCA_016787285.1 Saprospiraceae bacterium
CCGAGCAGGATTTCCGGTTTTGAGTGTTGGGTTTTGAGTTTTGAGTTTTGAGTCACTCGAAACTCAAAACTCAAAACTTCCAACCACTCGGGGCCTGCGGGTCGGCAGTCGGCGTCCGTGAAAACCAGGTGTTCGTGCCGGGCGGCGGCGATGCCTTGCGCAAGGGCGTGTTTTTTGCCGGGCGTGGTTTTCGGGGAAATACGCAGCACCCGCAGACAGGGATATTTTTCCTGAAAAAAATGCAGCACGGCAGGCGTATCGTCGGTGGAATCGTCGTCCACCACCAATACCTCGAAATCCGGATATTGTTGCTCCAGCACGGCAGGCAGGTTTTTCCGCAGGTTTTCGGCCTCATTACGCGCACAGATGAGAACTGACAGTTTTGAGTTTTGAGTTTTGAGTTTTGAGTTTTGAGTTGGGCGGTGCAGGGCCAAGCGGGCGAAAATGACGATCCATGCGGCTAATTGCACAAGGGTAGCGGCGATGAAAACGGCAAGCAGGATATGGGCGTGCATGGGTGTGATTGCCGGCAAAAGTACAAAACCCGCCCGGCGTAAATCAGCCTGCCGAATGACACAAACCTTCCCGCACAGCCGGAATTTTTCCCACCTTTGCCCAACTCGAAACTTTACCCGCCGAAGCCTTGGCGAAGGTGGGCAAAACTCAAACCTGTCAAAGTTGAAGTTGATAATCGCCATTGACGGCCACTCCTCGTGTGGCAAAAGCACGCTGGCAAAAGGATTGGCCAAAGCCCTGCATTACGCCTATTTGGATACCGGCGCCATGTACCGAGCAGTTACGCTCTATTTTTTGGAAAACGGCGTGGACTACAACGATCCCGTCGCCGTGGACGAAGCCTTGGAGCAAATTGACATACACTTTGAGCGCATAGACGGCCAAAACCACACGTTTCTGAACGGACGCGACGTAGAGCGCGCCATTCGGGAAATGCAGGTGAGCGAGCATGTCAGCCCTGTTTCCGCTATTTCGGCGGTGCGGCGCGCGATGGTGGCCCAGCAAAAAGCCCTCGGGAATCGCCGCGGCATTGTGGCCGACGGACGCGACATCGGAACCGTGGTATTTCCCGATGCCGACCTCAAAATTTTCCTGACCGCCGACGTGGATGTACGCACCAGTCGCCGCCACCTCGAACTGGCAGCCAAAGGCATTGACGCCGACTGGGACGAAATCCGCCAAAACCTCGAAACCCGCGACCGAATTGATTCCAGCCGCGCCGACAGCCCCCTGCGCCGGGCCGACGACGCGGTCGTGATAGACAATACCCTGCTCTCCGAAGAGCAACAATTGGAGCAAGCACTCCAACTGGTACACGCCTTGGAAAACTGAACAAACATTGGCGACATGAAAAACGAAACGCTTTCTCGCGCACTTTTTTTCCTCGCCGGCGCCGGCGCAGGTTTCGCCCTCGCCATGTACCTCCGTTCGGACAAGGGCAACGACTTGCGCGAGCAGATTTCCGAGCATCTTGATGACCTGCTGCAGGACCTTGGCGACCGCGTCGAAGACCAACTTGGCGACCTGGTGTCCAACCTCACCACCGCCGCTGTGAACGGCCTGCAACAAATGGCGCAGCCCGCAGCCGAAGCCGAACCGGAGGCGGAAAACTCCCTCCGCGAGGACGTGCAGGAGGCGCTTGACGACGCCGAAACAAATTTTGAAAACGGGATGGACAAGGCCCGTGCCCGGCTGATGCAGAAATTTGCCGCCGCCGGCCTCGCCACCGGAACAACACAAACGCCATGAAAGACACCGATCCCTTGCTCGAATCTGCCGGCGAAACCGCCGAATATGTCCGCCAGTACGTGAAGTTGCAGGCCGACTACTTTCGCCTCGATATGGCGGAGCGAATCGCCAAAGTATCGTCCCTGCTGCTGGTCATGCTGGCCATCGGGGCGCTGGGCCTCATTGCGCTGCTGCTGCTTTCGCTGGCCGCCGCGTTTTACCTCGGACGCCTCTGGGGTTCGTATGTGCCTGCTTTCCTGAGCGTAGGCGGGTTTTACGTCCTGCTGGCTGTGTTGTTCTGGGTGTTCAAAGACCGCTGGCTCACCAATCCGCTGCTGACCAGCATCATTCGCGCATTTTTTAAATAACCCGCAGCCATGGCCAACCACAGCATCAACAACCTGGAAGAACTCCTGGCGGAAAAAGCCCGGCTTCGCGCCCAAATCGAGATCGTGCAGGAGGAAATGCGCGTCAGTGCCGGCCGTACCCGCGACGAACTGAGCGCCTTTGTCGAAAACAAGTTTTCCATTCCCAAGCAACTCGGCAAACTGTTCCAGGGCGGCGGCACGCAGGAAGCAGCCGGCTCGTCCGCTATCGGCGCCGTGGGCCGCGTCGTAGGGCTAAACCCCTTGTGGAGTGGTGTGCTGGCCACCCTCGGGCCGGTATTGGTGCGCTACGCGCAAAACCAGTTGCGCAAGCGGAAAGAGCGCAAGGCCGCCAAAATTGAAGCGGCTGCCGAAGGCGCTCCGGAGGCGTTGGATGAAGAAGCCGCTTCCCGCCCACCGGCGGAGGTCAAAAAGCGCGGGTTGTTTCGGAAAAAACGTGCGGAAGAGTAAAAGCACCTGCAAAATTGGCCCGGTTCGCATTCCGATAAACTCAGGTACCCAGAAACAGCGCTGCAATAGACTTGTGCTCCACGGTATTCCGAATGGCGCGCGAAAACAGTTTAGCCGTGGAAAGCACCTTGATTTTGGGCGATTCGCGGCGGAGCGGAATGGTGTCGCACACGATCAGTTCGGTCAGGTGCGAGTTTTCGATGTTTTCGTAGGCCTTTCCCGACAAAACCGGATGCGTGCAAATCGCGCGCACCGAGCGGGCGCCTTTCTCCATCAGGGCGTCGGCGGCCTTGCACAGGGTGCCGGCGGTATCCACCAGATCGTCCACCAGAATCACGTCGCCGCCGGTCACGTCGCCGATCACGGTCATGGACGCCACTTCGTTGGCCTTGGTGCGGTACTTGTCGCAGATGACCAGTTCCCGTTTGAAATGTTTGGCAAACACCCGCGCGCGCTTGACGCCACCCACATCGGGGCTGGCAAAAATGGCGTTCGACATGTCCTGTTGCTCCAGATAAGGCATGTAAATCGCTTCAGAGCGCAGGTGATCCACCGGAATATCAAAGAAACCCTGCACCTGGTCGGCGTGCAGGTCCATGGTCATCACGCGGTTGGCGCCGGCGGTGGTGAGCAGGTTGGCCATGAGTTTGGCGCTGATGGGCACTCGGGGTTTGTCCTTGCGGTCTTGCCGGGCATAGCCGAAATACGGCACTACGGCGGTGATGTAGCCGGCGGAGGCGCGTTTGGCGGCATCAATGAACAGCAGTAATTCTACCAGATTATCGTGCGGCTGGCAGGTGCTTTGGACAAAAAATACGAAGGCGCCACGTACACTTTCGTTGATGACGGGCTGCATTTCGCCGTCGCTAAAACGAGCAAGGGTTTTGTCGCCAAGCGGAGCGTCGTAGTGGAAAGCGATGTCGGTGGCCAGTTTTTCGGAGGCCGAGCAGGAAAACAGTTTGACTTCGGGCATGATGTTGCCGGAATAGGGTGGGTTGGGCGGTTCGGTGTGACTGATTTGCAAGCGGTCGCAAGTTTCGGCAAAAGTACGTGGAGTTTGCTGCGTACTTTTGCCCTGCCTCCAAAAAAATATGTTCACGCCTATGTCCAACCTGGAGTCGTATTTCAGCCCGTTTCGCGCCAACATCCTCGGCATCAACCACTACATCCAAACGCCTTACGGCGAAAAACCCCTCGTGTACGCCGACTGGATCGCCAGCGGGCGGCTGTACGGGCCTATCGAAAAACGCATCAGCCGCGAGATCGGCGCCTACATGGCCAACACGCACACCGAAACCAACCGCACCGGCAGCCTGATGACCCGCACCTACCACGAGGCGCAGCAGATCATCAAAAAACACGTGAACGCCGGCCCCGACGATGTACTGATTGCCGCCTATTCCGGTATGACCGGCGTAGTGAACAAACTCCAGCGTATGCTCGGGTTGCGGATTCACGAGAAATTTCACGAGCGCATCCAGCTGCAACCCCACGAACGCCCGGTGGTGTTTTGCACCCACATGGAACACCACAGCAACCAGACCTCCTGGATTGAAACCATCTGCGACCTCGTCGTGGTACGCCCCGACGAACAGGGTGGTCTCGACTTGGCGTACTTCGAGTCATTGCTCCAGCAGTACCGCGACCGTCCGCTGAAAATTGCCGCTATCACATCCGGCAGCAACGTAACCGGCATCCTCACCCCCTACCACGCAGTGGCGGCCCTGATGCACCGGCACGGCGGCTACTGTTTCGTGGATTTTGCCTGCACGGCGCCTTACATTGACATCAACATGCACCCGGAAAATCCTCTGGAGCAATTAGACGCCATTTACTTTTCGCCGCACAAATTCCTCGGCGGCCCCGGCACCTCGGGCGTGCTGCTGTTCAACAAAGCCCTGTACCAAAACCGCATACCCGATAACCCCGGCGGCGGCACGGTGCTCTGGACCAATCCCTGGGGCGGGCACCACTACATCGAGGACATCGAAGCGCGCGAAGACGGCGGTACCCCGCCGATTCTGCAAACCATCAAAACCGCGCTGGCCATCCGGCTGAAAGAACAAATGGGCGTGGAAAATATGCTTGTCCGCGAACACGAACTGCTGGATATTCTCTGGCAGGAGTCGGAAGGCGTGCCCTACTGGAATATTCTGGAGCGTCAGGTCAAAGACCGCCTTGGCGTGGTGTCGTTCACGCTGGAAGGGCTGCATTACAACCTCGCCGTCAAGATGCTGAACGACCTGTACGGCATTCAGGTGCGCGGGGGCTGCGCCTGTGCGGGCACCTACGGCCACTTCCTGTTCGGCATTTCGCAGGAGCGCTCCTGCGAAATCGTATCCAAAATAGACGCCGGCGACCTGAGCGAAAAACCCGGTTGGGTGCGCCTGTCGCTGCATCCTACCATGACCGACGCCGAACTGCACTACATCATCCGGGCGATCAAGGACATCGGGCAAAACCACCGGCAGTACGCGCGGGACTACGAGGCCGACCTGCAGCACGGGAGTTTCCGCCACCGCTTGGAGCCGGAAATGGACACCGTCGTGCAGGAATGGCTGGCACTGGAAGAGGAAGTGGCGGTTGCATAGGGGATTGTTCGTTTCCGATATTTTCCTGTACGTTTGTAAAAAAATCAGTCCATGTCATCTTCAACCGCAACCAAGCCTGCTTTTCAAACCACCGCAATTGCACAATCCGGCTCGGCGTCGGCTGTTGCCAAACGCTCGCCGCGCCGGATCAAATGGTCGGAATTTGAAAAACGCTACCTCCGCCGGGAGGACGGCTATACGTACGAATGGGTAGAGGGCTTGGTGGAAAAAACGTATAACACCATGAATCCTGCACAACTGTTCATCCAACGCAACCTCATCGCACTTTTTCGTGCGCTTTTGAATGTCGGCAAAGTAAACGGCGAACTATTGGCTGAACCCGATCTCTTTTTTGCACGGGAAATACACCGCCGTCCCGACATGGCCTGGCTGACCAATGCCCAGATTGACCGCCTCGCGACCGAGGGCGCCATCGAAATTCCCGCCTTCCTCATTGAGGTGATTTCCACGAACGACGCCGCACAAAAAATTGTGGACAAAATGCGGCAGTACCGTGAGGCAGGTGTGCAGGTGGTGTGGTTAATTTATCCGGCGCAACAGGAGGTCCACGTGTATGCCGGTGCAAATCTGGATCGCATGACGGTCTGTACCGGTGAAAAAATCTGTTCCGCAGCGCCGGTGTTGCCGGATTTTGCGGTGGCGGTGCAGGAGGTGTTTCGGAAGGGGGAGGAATAAAAACAGGTTCCTGCTTAATACCCAAACTTCAGCACCCATTCCTCAAACAGCGGCACCCGCATCCGGCACCTTCGTTCCTCATCCTGCACGATGTAGCGGTATTCAAGCAAGCGGCGCACTTCCGGCAGTTCATTGTCCACGGGCTGCCGTTTAACAATGGCCAATACCGCTTCGCGCATGGCAGGTTGTACACAAAACTCGTCCCAAAACAAGATGAAAGGCTGCTCGTCGCGCAGCACGGTTTTTTCCCGCAGGATTTTCTCGAGATCATTGAATCCCACTGGATTTTTGGTGGCAGCGTTGGCATAGTCTACCAGATCGGAACAGATGCTGTGCAGCAGATGCGGATGCCCCTGAGTCAGTTCGTAGATATGTTGCGGTAGCCCCGGTTCGTAGCGCAAGTTGAAACCCGGCACGGGCCGTTCGATCAGCTGTAGTGAAGCGGGTTTCGACAGGTAGTCAACCCGCACGATGTGGGCATGCACGAAATATTTCGACCACTTGGGTTCGGGCAGGTCGCTGAACGAGGTGGCTCCGACGAATAAAAACACCACCTTTTTCTCACTTTGCGAAAACGCCCGCATACGCGACAGAAACGCCGCCGCCCGCGTTGGGTCTTGCTGGAGGGCGTGGTGAAATCCAAACTCCTCGTCGTACTCGTCCATGGCGAGGATGAGGCGCCTTCGGCTGCCCTGCGCGACCAGCCGGAGGGAGTCGGCAAACGCATCCCAGGCTTCCAGCCAGTCCTCCGGTGGCTCCCAAGTGTCGCTTTCGCTACCGAGCGCACGGGTCACGCGGTAGCGCCACTCTCGCAGCCATTTGGGCACCGAAAGTTCCCCGCTCATGCTTTGCGCATCCATACTGGCTACTGCAAAACTCGCCGGGTCAAGTAGTGTGGGCAGGAAGTTGAGCAGCGAGGTTTTGCCAACGCGTCGCTGCCCAAGGATGAGGAAAGTAGGCATAGACACGGAGGTCAGAATTTTCAGCGCGAGTTCTTCTTTTACATCATTGCGATCAAGGAACACCGGCACGTTGCCGGGTACATCTGGCGAGAGCGCATAGCCTTTTACGTATGGATTGCTCGTCACGGTTTGTACCCGTGCCACTTCCTGATATACCTCCTGTAACTGGTTTTGCAGCGCTTTTTTCCAATACGCGATGATCGGGAAGTAAGTGTCACGCCCCAGAAAGGTTTCACGTAAGAGCAGTTTTTCTATTTCCTCCAGAAGCGTGGCACATTGCTCGTAGTAGTCCTTTTTCAGCACTACAGCGGTTTGGGCTTCGGCGAGGTGCAGGGTATCGCGCAGCTCCCCGAGTTGGTTGCGCCAAGCGGCGGAGGGGGTATGCTTTGCCCACTTTTTCGGCACCTCCTCATCTTTAAAAAAGCGCAGTTTTTCAAACATGGACGAGCGCAACCGCAAGGCCGACTGCCAGCGTGCCGCCGTGGCGATATGCTCCAGTTCGGCTGCGAAGCCCAGTTGCAAGGGCCGATAGCGCAGCAAAAAATCAATAAATTGAAAGGCCAGTTCAGGATTGGTCGCAGCCTCGCGGCGAAGGGAGTTTTTTACCCAGGGAAGGGGTAGTATAATGGTTTCATTGTGCAGATAAGGGTTTTGGGTTAGGGTGTTTTTTTCGAAAAGGGTATGATAATGGAATGGGTAGAAAAGGAAACGAAATTGACTGATATAAAACCCTAAGCAGAGTCCCACCCCGAATGCCGCCCCGGCACCTACTCCAACAGCTAATCCCATGTTTACCCCGATGCCTACCCCGACAGCTATCCCCATTCCAAAACCCAAGACTAAACCTCCGGCTAAACGGACATTTAATGAAATATTCACAGTTGTTACATCTCCAATTAAGCCTGTTAACAACCCTATGAGCAATCCTCCTACCAAAATGTAAACCCAAAGTCCGACAGCCCAATAGATCAGTAACCCGCCAGCAAGGCCACCTGCTAATAAAGTTAAACCCGAGAGTAAGACAAAAGCTAACCATTCGACCTTCCTGAGAACCAACCCGATGGCTAAAATGCTTGTCAAAACACAAGCCAACTCAAGTATCAATTCACGCGCTAAAAAAAGCCACTGCTCACCAAAACCTCGCAAACTTTGCCAAGTATCACGATGGAATCGAAACAACTCTGGTGACCAGTTTGGCGAATCAATCGCTATAATTACGGTTATCCAAAGCGGGTAGGCTATTAGAACCAAGGGCACGACATACTTGACATACATACGCAACATGGGCCAAACCGTTTGCCTGCGACTTATCGTCAGGCTATATCGCTTCAGCAGCGTCGGCTCAAAAAACATCCACTTAAACAACTCCCAATCGCTGCGGGGCGCGTCGGGTTTGGTGAATACCGTATCCGGGTCGGGTGCGTGGGCCATGAGCGGGGTTTATTTGGTGAAAAGAGCAGAAACCCAGTCCCAGGCCTGTTGGCCCCACTGGTACAGACCATACAGGATGGAGCCGATTATGGCAATGGTCATGCCGGCTTTGGTGTTGATGGCACGCAATATCTTGCTGATACCCAGCACCCGCTTGGTGCGGTCGAGCCAGCGCCTGACTTTGAGTTCTGCATCGTGGATCAGCAGGTCGGTGCTTTTGGCGTGATTGGCGTCATAGTCCTCTTTCCAGAACTGCATCAGTTCGTGGTAGCGCTCAAGCGGGGTGTCCAGCCCGGTGGGAATTTTGGATGCAATGTGCTCCAGAAAAAACAAGGGCGC
Source organism: Saprospiraceae bacterium (assembly GCA_016787285.1). Taxonomy (GTDB): domain Bacteria; phylum Bacteroidota; class Bacteroidia; order Chitinophagales; family Saprospiraceae; genus M3007. The sequence continues at coordinate 8,599 of JAEUUV010000230.1, forward strand.
CGGGTGCGCGTCAATTTCCGTCACCAAGGAGGTGAAAAATGTGGGCTGGTTTTGAAAAAACGCACTCGTGGCTTCCGAGGTGGGCATGCAGCGCTGCAAGTGCGCTTCGATCTCGGCCAAGGTGAGGCGCTCCAGCGGGTAACGCCGGGCAATATCGAGCTGGGAGCCGCGTACCCGCTTGCCACCGACGTACAGTTCCCGTGTGGCGATTTCATGCTCCGATGTCAGCAGCAGGGATACGTTTGGGTTGTTGTTCAGGCTGTTGAGGTAGTTCAGAAAATGACTGTCGTAGCCTTGGACATCCACGGCTTTGTTGTCCACCTGCTCATCGGCGAGACGGTCGAAATGTTCGAGGCAAAGCCAGAGCCGATTGCCCGGCTGTTCGAGGAAGCGGTTGATGGTCGAGCGGAAATCCGGCTTTTCAGCACCAGTAGGTATGTGGAGCGCATCGCAAAGCGCCATCAGGAAGCCGTCGTAACTGCCGGCGTAACTGCGCATGCTGAGGCGAACAAACTGCACCGGCTCGGGGCAGTATCGCTTGAGGTCGTCCACGAGGTGAACAAGGCCGTGGCCTTCCTTCCCGTACACGTTCACGGGGCGCCCCTCGGCGAGCAGGCGGGATACTCTTTCGGTAAAAGCCGGGCGCAGGCAGTCGGGCGGGATTTGGTTCATCGTATTGATTTTGTGTGACAAGTCCCTGCTTGTTCAGCAACGGGCAGGCAAATGTAAACAAACTCGTCATTGGCTGTATGCTGAGCCGCTCTTATTGAACCACCTTCCCCTCCACCACTTTTTCCATTTCTCATCACCCCTCCCCAACCCGCACCGACGTCATCGTCAGTGACCCCGCAATGGCCCGGTCGTTGAACAGCGTAGCGCTTTCACCTTTTTCCTGCAAAGCCAGCACGTACAACAGGGGCAGGTAATGTTCCGGCGTCGGGATGGACAAATCAAAAGCCTTGCCCTGCGTGCGGAAATTGATCAGCGGCGCATGGTCGCCCGAACGAATCAGGCTGTTCATTTTTTCGCGGGCCTCCAGCGCCCAGTCGAACCCGTATTCCTTGTCGTTCAGCCGATCCCAGGCCACCATGCGGAGGTTGTGCACCATGTTGCCGCTGCCCACGATGAGGACGCCTTTCCGTCGCAACGCGGCCAGTTCGCGCGCCAGTTCGAAGTGGTACTGCGGCGACTGGCTGTAGTCGAGGCTCATCTGGATGACGGGTACGTCGGCTTTCGGGTACAGGTGCTTGATGACCGACCAGGCGCCGTGGTCGAGGCCCCACTGGCTCTCGTCCAGCCCGACGGTGGTTTTTTTTACCAGGTCGCGGGTTTCTTTGGCCAGTTCGGGGCTGCCGGGCACAGGGTATTGCACGTCGAAAAGCGCCTTGGGGAAACCGCCGAAGTCGTGGATCGTGCGCGGTTTTTGCATGGCGGTGACGAAGGTGCCCTTCGTTTCCCAGTGCGCCGAAATGCAGAGCACGGCCTTGGGGTGCGGGAGTTCGCGGCCCACCTTCCGGAATCCGGCTACGAACTCGTTTTCCTCGATGGCGTTCATCGGGCTGCCGTGGCCGAGGAACAGTACGGGCATGCGTTCGGTCTTTTCGAGGGGATCGGTCAGTTTGCTCAAATCTCCGAGTTTCATGGTTGCTGCGGCTAAGGGCATGGCTGCCAGTGTTTTGAGAAATTTTTTCCTGTTCATGGCTCTTTATTTTCCTTCGAACAATGACTCCACAAACGCCCGCTTGTTGAAAATCTGCAACTGGTCAATACGCTCGCCCACGCCGATGTAGCGGATCGGAATTTTGAACTGGTCGCTGATGCCGATGGCGACACCGCCCTTGGCCGTACCGTCGAGTTTGGTCAATGCCAGCGCGGTGATGGGCGCCACTTCGGTGAAATGTTTGGCCTGCTCAAAGGCATTTTGGCCGGTGGATGCATCGAGCACGAGCAGCACGTCGTGCGGGGCGCCGGGCAGTTTTTTCTCAATGGAGCGGTGGATTTTGCCCAATTCCTGCATGAGGTTGACCTTGTTGTGCAGGCGGCCTGCGGTGTCTATGATGACCACGTCGCAGTGGTTTTCGAGGGCGTAGTTGGTGGTTTCGTAGGCTACGGCGGCGGGGTCGGCGTTCATGCCTTTGGAGAAAAAATCGCAGCCGACGCGTTCCGACCAGATTTTCAATTGATCTACGGCGGCGGCGCGAAAGGTATCGGCAGCGCCGAGTACCACCTTGTGGCCGCGCTGCTTGAATTGCGAAGCCAGTTTGCCGATCGTAGTGGTTTTGCCCACGCCGTTCACGCCGATCACGAGCAGCACGTACGGTTTTTTAGCAGAGGGAATGTCGAAGTCGTCGGCATCGGCAGTGTTGTTCTCGCCCAGCATCTGCACGATTTCGTCGCGGAGGAGGTTGTTGAGCTCTTCGGTGTTCACATACTTGTCGCGGGCCACGCGGGCTTCGATGCGTTCGATGATTTTGACGGTGGTATCGAGGCCTACGTCTGCCGAGATGAGCGCGGCTTCCACTTCGTCGAGCACCTCCTCGTCCACCGTACTTTTGCCCGCCACGGCGCGGGCTATTTTTCCGAAAAAACTTTCCTTGGTTTTTTCAAGCCCCTTGTCGAGGTCTTCCTTTTTTTCGCGGTTAAAAAATTTGTCAAAAAAGCCCATAGTAAGGAATGTAAACGCTTCGGATTCGGGTTGGTTTACCTGCCCTGCACAGCCGCATGCGGCGGTGCAGGGCCGGGAAACCAACCCGAATCCGAAGCGGTGTGGGTTGAACGGTACAGCCCGTTTTTAGGGGGCCGCGCCAAAGTAA